>NZ_JAJNIR010000041.1:0-24759 GCF_022385935.1 Mammaliicoccus sp. J-M41
ATAAAAAGAACCGCAGGTCTCTTCAGATCTACGGATTTTCGCCATGCCACGAAATTAGCATCATGCTAGCAAGTTAAGCGAACACTGACATAATAAATTAGTGGTTAACTATATTTTTTTACTTTGCAACAGAACCTCAATTTGTAACTGAATCTGATGATAAAGATTATAAAGAAATATTACTACAAGAATTTCCTGAACAATTAACTAATTATTTAATGAATTATCATTATAAAGATTTAGAAGTTATAAAAACTGTTATTCTTAAAGCAAAAAAATCATTTAATTCAAGACATGAAGATATGCATTACATGTTAGAGGACATTGAAGATGAAATATTAATATCTTTAAAAAGAGTAAAAAAAGCGATACATGATAGAGGTGTTAAAGGCCAAAAGGAAACGATCATTTCGATGCAAGGGTACTTAATGAGTACGATTTTAAGTGAACTTGAAGAACTTTATTCAGCCGATATGAGAAGACAAAATATGACGAAATATAATATTTTTAATGGCGGTGTAAACTTTAGTTAATCAATAATTCTTATGAAAGGAATTGATGATTATGACAGAGTTTACACCGTCTTTTTCTAATTTTAAGACATTAGACTATCGTGAATTTGTAATTTTACGTTATCACAATATTTCAAAGCGTAAAATATGTAAAATGTATAATATTGCATATTTTCGTATATTAGAAATTTGTGAAATGATGCGTAAAAATGATTTTCGATTCACATATAAGGATTATCAATATTTAAAATCACATAATGTGAGTAACGCATTTATTTGTAAAATGTATCATATTGATCCATTAGATTTAGAATTTTTCGAGGTGATGAATCGTTAGATTGATTTAAAAATCGAATAGTTCAGGAGAAGCATAGAAACTCCGTTATCAAAAATGCAGTGGTACGTCTTTGCGGGAGTTATTCCTATTCGTGCGACCCTATTTAAAGTAATCAAATTTAAAATTTTAAAATAAGGATGGTAGATATTTATGAAACCAGTATTAGATATTAACAAAACATTAGGTAGTTTGAATTTTATGGGAGTAGATGAAAAGTATAAGTATGAAAATGGAGAGCGTACAAATGAAGTAGTTTATGCTTATAAATTAGCAAGTAAAATTCAAGGTGAACAAATTACAGTTAAAACACCTAATAAAGTTGAGTTAGATTATTTACAAGAATGTGAATTAGTAAATCCGGAATGTAATATGTATGTTCAAATGCAAGGAGATTTCGGAACAATTGGTTATAGTTGGAAAGCAGAAGATATTAAAGTTTCTGGTGGCATGACTTCAGCAAAACAATCTAAGTAAATTAGGTGATCAAAATGGATTATTATACTTTTGACAGATTAAAACCTTATGCTAAAAATTTAAAAATAGAAGATAATATTTTGAATTATGTGGCATCACGTTTTAATTGGGGAGATAAAATATCACTTATGTCATTGGCTAAGGAAATACAATCAAAACCATTTACTGATGATTATATAAAAGAAAATACACCAAAAGGTCGCCCTAAAATTTATGGCGATCTTTGTCTATTATGTATTAATTTGAGTCAAGGTGGTCATGGTAGAATGCTTCAAGTTAATTTGGAAGATTGTATTTATATTGGTGATGTAGAGAAAGACTGAAATATTATGATGTTTAACTTTCCTGTTGTAGCTTTTAGCTCATGCAGGCGCAGAAATGCAAGCACGGAGTGCGATTCGCATTTGGGCGGAGCCTGCGACAAATGAGCGTTAAGAAAGTGAAAACGGGAAAGTTATCAAATCGCTTGCGATTTGATAGGAGGTAATTGAATATGTGTTCAAAAAATGATTCTACCCCCCTTACTAATAGGGGGGTAGCCAGTCCAATAGAAAGTGCCATGGAGGCAGTCGTAGACTGGGTTCAAGTAACATTCCATATACCCTCCATTTGGGAGGTAATTGAAGACATTATTGGGTTGCCAAAAGAATTGTTTAAATATCGTGAAAGTGGCTTGTATTTTTATAATAGAGGTTATGAATTTTCAAATATTAGACTGTTCTATTCTGATAATGATGAATCAATGGGTATTCATTTACAGCTTTCTGGTCAAGGTTGTAGAGAGTTTGAATATCATTTAGTACAACAAGGTAAAACATGGAAAGATTTTTTTAAATCATGTATGAAGTGTAAAGCGAATTTTACAAGAATTGATGTTGCGATTGATGATTTTAAAACGTATTTAAAAGTGCCATTGTTAATTAAAAAAGCTGAGAAAGCTGAGTGTATTTCGAAGTTTCGTGCTGGTAGTTCTATTAATGGGTTTAATTTAGCAGATGGTAAAACAAAAGGTGCTACTTTTTATATTGGTTCAAAGAAAAGTAATTTATATTGTCGTTTTTATGAAAAAAATTATGAACAAGCATTTAAACGTAATTGTGATGTTGAGGAGATTGGACCATGGAATCGTTATGAAATACAAATGAGAAAAGCTTATGCGGTGAATTGTGCTGAAGTTTTAAGTGAAACAGATAATATTACGTTTTTAGTTAAATCTATCTTGAATAACAACCTACGTTTTGTATCACAACCGACTAATGGTGATGATAAACGAAAACGTAGATGGCCATTATATAGACCTTGGGCTTTATTTATGAAAGAAGCAGATAAAATTAATTTATCTATGAAGCCTTCTTTAAAATCGATTGAAGATAATTTAGAATGGTTAACTAAACAAGTAGCGACAACTTTAGATACTGTTTTAACGGCTGAAGCTATGGCAAAATCAGAAGGGTTGTTAGAAGGTTCAGATTTTTTAAATGTTATATTAGCGCATTCAAGTTTTAATGATGAACATAAATCAAGAATTGATCGTTATATAGAGGAATTGAAATATAAAAAAAGCATTGAGTAAAAACGGGAAACTCAATGCTCATTACCCACTCATCAAAAAACAAGCGAGGTGTTTAAATTTGAAATTTGTTGTGAATTTCAGAAAAAATCTATTGAGATTTTTCAACAAACATATTATATCACGTTTTTCAAAGAATGGAAAAGTTTATGATGTTTCTGATGAAGAAAGAAAAAAAATACCTAAAGGAACTAATAAGAGAAAAATTATAGTGATTACATTTTATAGTGTATTAGTGTTATTACTGTTTATATTAATCATTGCTTTTGTGGGTGCTACTAATGCCAAAAATGAAAGTCAAAATGCTTTAAAGACTGTTAAAAAGGTTGAAGCTCAATATCAAGATAATGTAGAAACTGTTCAATATAATCCGAAATTAAAGTTATTTACTGATAAATTTATTGATGACTATATGAATTTATCTGATGAGGATAAAACTTCAGAAGCAAGACAGGAAAAGCTGAAAGCTTATTATCCAAAGGATTATAAACAAACAGAGGAACATGCTGGAAATGCAACGAGGGTTTTAAATAGTAAAGATTTTTATAATATTACTAAAAAAGATAAACAAACAATTGTTCAATACATTGTGGATTATGATTTAAAAATTCAAGAAGAACAAAATGAAAAAGTAAGGAAGAAAAAAGAAAAAGGTAAAAAACAAGAATATGAAATAAAGACTGTTATGAAGGAACGTATTGTTAATCAAAAAATGTTGATTAATTTACCAATTGAGAATAAAAATAATCGTTATGTGATTATTGAGTATCCTTATTTCACATCTATTCCAAATAGTAAGCTAGATCATGGAAAAATGGTTACAGATAATTTAGAAGATAATAAGCGTGAAGATAATCCTAAAGCAAGAAAATTTATTGAAGATTTCTTTCATAAATATACGTCTAGTAAACCAGAAGATATGACTTATTTAATGGATAATCCAGTGGGATTAGAAGGCAAACGTGAAATATCGAAGTTTAATGATATTCGTTTATATCCTAAAGGTAATGGATATATTGCAAAAATTGATTTAGGAATAAAAGATAAAGGGTCACCTTTAGAGAATACTGAACACTATACATTAGAAATAATTAAAAAAGATAAAAAATATTATGTTAAGAAAATGACCAATACTATAGGAGGTTAAATTATGTTAAATATATTAAATTCATTATTTGTTTTAGGTGCTGCTAAACCCACAATTGGTGGTGTAGGAGATTGGCTGACGAGTGAGGTCGGTACAGGTATTGGAGTTATAGTATTAATTATAGGTGTAGGACATTGGATTGCTGGTAAATATGGTAAGATGGTTGCATTATTTTTAGTTGGTGGTCTTATGTTCTTTATCTCAAAAGGCCCAGAGCGTGTATTCAATGGTATTTCAGCGATATGGCAAATGATATTTAGTAGTGGTAGTTGAGGTGAATTGATATGGATAAAAAAGCGTATAACTTAAAACGTACGTTTGAACAACCTATTGTATTTTACGAGTTTACTGATAATTTTCGCTGGAATAAAGGTGTTAGAGCTGATTGGGCTAGTACTTTTATTATTTTGGAAATTTTATTAATCATTTTATATGTTAAAGGTTTATCTATAATTATTGGTTCAATACAAGGTCTTACGATAATTTATTTTACAGCTTTACCCTATTATTTAACGAAACATCTAGTAAAATTGAAACAAGATGGTAAAAAATTGATGTTCTTTTTATGGGATTTTATTCTATATATTTTTACAATTCAAATAAAAAAGACACGTTTTTCTTATGATGAAGAAGTTCTTTATCAAAATAAATCAAAAATAAGATTTAAATAAATAGTCCCTATGGGGGCTATTTTTTTGGAGGGATATAATGGATTTAAAATCACCTTATGCTGGTATTAAAGGAAATATGGAATTAACGAAGTCTGGTGAAGTATGGGCTTATTATCGTATACATTCTGAAGCAATTTCTACGGCAAATTATGAAGCTAAAGAAGAATCGAAAAAACGTATGAAATATTTTCTAGAATCTATTAAAGGTTATAAAGATTTTCATTTTGAAATGTATGATCATGATTTAGATTTAAGAAATAAATTCAAGGAAATTAGTGTAGATTTTGACGATGAAGCATTTGATGTTGCTAAATATTATTCAGATGAAACAATTAATGTGTTAGAACAAGAATTAAAAATGATAACGCATAGTTCATTTGTTATGGGTGTAAAACTTAGAGAGCTTTCAGATGAGTCTGTAACATTTAAAGAAATAATGAAAAATACATTATCAGAAACAGCAGAAAAAATTATAGGTAATTTTGGATTTGATGTTCAATTAGATTATTATATATTAAATCGTTATCAGTCATTCGAACGTGAATTGGCTGATAATTTTTTAGCAATTGGCGGTGAGAGATTAACTGAAAATGAATTAGCTTATATTATAAGAAAGCCATTTATATCAAATTCAACGCATGATGTGCAAGAAGAATCATCAAGACGTGCACCGACTGACATGTGTAATGTAGTTATTGATCCAACTAATTTGAGTGTCTTGAAAATTGAAAATGAGAATGAAACATTTTATTCAACAACAGTTGTTGTAGATGATTTTCCATTAGATATGGAATATACTCATTTATTTGAAAAAGCTCAAAATATGCCTTTTCCAATTGAATGTCATGTAAAAGCACGTATCGTTGAAAATGAAAAGATTAAGAAAAAATTTGACCGTGCTAAGGTTAATCATAAAGCGCAATCTAATGAAAAACAAAATACTGGAGATGATGCTTCAGAAGCCGTTCAAGATAATTTATATGTTTTGAAAGAGATGGAAAGTGAAGTATTAGGCTCTGGTGTATTTATGGAATGGGTATTTATGTTTGTAATTAAAGATGAGTCTTATAAAGCTTGTAAAAGAAAAGCTAAACGACTTATGAAACGATTAAAAGAAACCGATATTTACGCAGTAAATCCTTTGGCAGACCAGTTACAATTGTTTTATCAATGTTTACATGGCAAAGAGTTGTTTATTAATAAATATTGGTTGCAACGTACGACAGCAACTGGAATTGCTGAAAATTTATTTGGTGTTTCACAAAGTTTAGGGACAAAAACAGGCTTTTATATTGGACGTATAGATAAATTTATACGTTCAGTGTCTCGTGAAGAAGCTGTTGCGAGTTCGAGAGATATTGTATTGTTTAGTTTATTATTAGCTGCAAAAGGTATTAAAGGTGCAGTAAGTGATTCACCTCATGTATTGATAACAGGTCAAACAGGTAAAGGTAAATCATTTTTAGCAAAATTATTATGGATATATACTTCGTTCTTTAAAGGACAAATGATATATTGGGACCCAAAATCAGAATTTGCTGATTGGTTTGATCGTGTAACTGAAGATGAGAATATGCAAAAGAAATATCCCCTTTTTATTAAGCATTTAAAATCATTTAAATATGTAACTTTAGATTATGAAGATTCAACCAATTATGGTTGTCTAGATCCTATTGTATTTTTAGATGGTATAGAAGCAAATGAAATGTTGAAATCAGTATTTGATGAAATTAAATCATTTGAAAATTATCATCATATAGAAACTGCTATTTATAAAGCAATAACTGAAACAATTGATGAAAGAGAGTCTGGTGAAATAGTCGGCTCTTTAAATGTAATTGAAAAATTACAAAATGATAAAGATAAATCAATTAAAGATGCTGGTGATTTACTTTATCAAAAAACACAAAATAATATATTGAAATTAGTTTTTAGTAATGGTGAAAATGAAGCTTTGAATATTCAAGAAAAAGCGACGATATTACAAGTTAAAGGTTTGGATATGCCAAAATCTGATGATGATCCAAGTGGTTACTCAACAAGTGAGAAAAATGGTATTACATTAATGTTGTTGATTGGGAAATTTTTAGAGAAGTTTGGTTCACGTCGTAATGTTCAGACTACCCTATTTATTGATGAAGGTTGGGGATTTAGTGCTAGTCGTCAAGGAAAGAAAGTTGCTAAGCGTATGAAACGTACAGGACGTTCTGAAAATAACGCTTTAGTATTTATAACACAATCTGTAAGTGATAAAGCTGATGATGATGGTGGTAATTTTGGTTGTCATTTTGCGTTTGATGAAAAAGATGAACGTGAAGCAATACTAAAATCTATTGGCTTAGAGTATTCGAAAGAATCACCAGAAAATATGGAAATGTTAAGAGATTTGAAGAAAGGTCAATGTATCTTTACTGATTTCTATGGTCGTGTTGGGAAAATGGTCGTAGATTGTCCATTTGAAGAAATGACAGAAGCATTTAGAACACAAGAAGATTCAGCTAGTTCTAAAGCAGAAGAAAAATTTGCGATATAGAGATTAAATAAGATGAGATTTCTAATTAAAATATGTAAGGATACATTGTGTGGCAATGTATCCCTGTTATGAGGTGTTCTTATGAATGAATTTTTCACTCTGGTATTATATGTATTATTTAGTTTAATTTTTACGTATTGGATAATTCCTTATGGAATATATTATACTTTGAAACAAAAAAATTTAGAAAAAGAAGAATTTATTCGTCAACAGTACTTTTCGAGGTGTTGTAACTATTCAGATAAATATAAGTGAATATTATAAATATTGTTATATTAATGTAGTTTATTTCATTAAATATAGGTTTATTAATCATAAAGATAATTAACATTATGTTAAATTGATGTATTATAAGGCTTATTAGCCAACCTAGAATTTCACTTACTCTTGTTGGATGCCCTTTACCATATACTACTAAAAAGGCTGATATTATAAATAAAATTAAACACATTCCAATTAGGTAAAAATAAAACCAATATAAGCTGATTATCATATCACTAGTAATATTGTTTAAAATTTTTGATAGATAGTTATTAGTAATTTTATTTAATAACTTTTTAATATTTATGAGTAGTCTAGGTTGGCAGATATGTGTAATAAAAATAGTTAGATTAATGTAAGTAATTAGAAATAATGCAGTGCCTATATTTAACCAGTTTAAATTGAATTTTATCATTAGGAGGTATCCTTTCTATGTCTATTATTTATATTGGTTTAACGATACTTTTTTCGTTTTTAAGTATTTGGAGAATAAATAGATTATGTACAGTTGAGAATGAGCGGCATATAAAAGCAATCAATGACATATTGGTTATGCCTATTAAATAATTATATCTTTATTAACATTATTTGTTAATTGATTGTTACACTTAATATCGTTGTTTAATTATATATTTTATTTTGTAGTTCATTTGAAGAAATGACAGAAGCATTTAGAACACAAGAAGATTCAGCAAGTTCTAAAGCAGAAGAAAAATTTGCTATTTAATATTCAGTTTGTAAAAAGTATTTAAGTATATTAAAATATTCATATAAAATATTTTAAGGAAGTGTATATATGAAATTACATTATACAAAAATGAATTTTTATAAGTTAGATGAATCATTTTTTAATATAACTGATGGGCTTATTCCAGAGCCTTTTAATAGTTTAGAATGTATAAAACAATATAATGAAAAATGGTCTAAAGTAATTACTTATTTGTTAAGTGATTTTAAAAATGAATTTTTTGAAAGACAAAATATGGATGATATATTAAGTAGTAATATTAACTTTAATGATTCAATAAATGAAGTTTTTACGATTGAGAGATTAGATGGGAATGGTAATATAGTATATGATTTTGGTTTTGATATTGAAAGAGCTGAAAATTATATTAAAAAAGTAAAAAAAGATTGCCTTAAATTTTCCTTATCTCAATTTGGTGAGGTAAATGAAAAAAACGTGGTAGTGTATCAACATTATAGTGATGATACACCTTTAAAATTAGAGCCTATTATTTTAGGTGCTGATTTTGTTAATGGACGTTCTTTATTTTATAATATTGATGATAATATGCTTGATTTACCGTTGGTCATTGATGGAAATAAAAGAGTGAGTTATGCAAGGTCTAATAGTTATAATAGTATTTTGGGTTATCATTTAAGTTTAAGTGATATGATCGAGGGGAAAGTATTGTTATCAAGATTAGATGAAGCAATTTTATCACAAACTGCAGATACAATTAAAGTTGCTAAAATTATTAAAGATGACACAGATATTGATGAATTTAAAAAAGAATTTGAAGATTTTTATGAGAAATCATATTTAAATAAGTATTTTCATGATTTATTTTCATGATTAAGGAGATAGTTTTTACTATCTTCTTTTTTTAGGAGGAATATAATGAGTTTAAAAGAAATTCCAATTTTTAAAGGAACTAGAATACAACCTTATTTTAAGCATATTGATTTTATGTTTGCTGGTGTATTTTCAATTATATTTTTAGTTTATCGCGTTTATCAGCTTATTCAAGGTTATCAAAGTAAATATCAAACATTTGAAGTGGCTGAAGTATATTATTACTTTAAGCCACATTTTTTATATTTAGTGATTGGTTGTTTAGTGATATTTATTGTTGCTAAATTAATAGCACAATTATTATTTAGATTTAAAGAGAAAGACCTAGCTGAAATGATTGAAACTCAAGGTTTTCATAATCGTACAGTAACACAAAAGCGCACAGAATTTTTAGATATAGATATTAAGAAAACAGAATATGATTACTACCCTACTTTATTTTATAAACGTGGTAGAAAAAAATTCATCCTGCATATTAAAAAAGATGGTTCTCGATTTCAAGACCATTATTTAGAATTAGAATCAATCATTGAACCCATGTTTAATTGTGAATTGGTAGAAAAGAAACATATTGGTCGTTATTTACGATATGAATTTATGCCATTGAAGTATAAAAAACGTATTGTGATGAATGGACAACAGAAAAATAACATTGTTGATTATGATACTAAAATTTATATTACACGACAAATTGTTTGGGATTTTGTAAAAGCACCACATGCACTTATAACAGGTATTACTGGTGGTGGTAAAACATATTTTTTATTTTATATTATTCGTGAATTATTTCGTCGCAAAGCTGAAATACGTTTATTAGATCCAAAAGTATCCGATTTATCATTTATGAAACGTGTGATTGGTGCTGATAAAGTAGCTGACACGAAAGGACAAATATTAAAACAATTACGTGAAGCTAATGAAGAAATGGAATCGCGATTTAGATTAATGAATGAAAGTGAAGCTTATAAAATTGGTAATGATTTTAGAAATTTTGATTTAAAACCATTTTTCATTGTTTTTGATGAAGTTACAGCTTTTACATCTACATTGGATAAAAAAGATTTACAAGAAATGAATGATTATTTGATTAATATTATTATGAAAGGTCGACAAGCTGGTGTATTCATGTTCTTAACTGCACAACGACCAGATGCTGATGTTATTAAAGGTAATGTACGTGATCAATTAGGTTTACGTGTTTCATTAGGTAATTTATCTTCTGATGGTTATCGTATGACTTTTGGACAAACAGATAAAGATTTTCAACCTATTCATGAATCAGATATTGGACGAGGTTATATTACAATATTAGGGCAATATAATGACCCTGTACTATTTGATGCCCCATTAATGGAACAATATGATTTTGTAGAAGATGTTAAACAAATTTTAAATAAAAAGGATGATTAAAATGAATAAAAAAAATATACAAGAAAATTTGAAAATTTTATTTAAAGATGAGGGTATGAAACAAGTTATTTTAGCGGCTGTTGACATATCTAAAGATGATCATTTAACAAGAAGAGAAAAAAGACAGTTATTAAAAATTGAAAAAATAACAAAACAATTATAAAGGTGTTGATATATAAACCGAATAAGGAGTGATTAAATGAAGCATAAAGGGATTTATCTTTTATGCTTTTTAATTTTGCCTATTTTATTACTGACAACGTTCAATGTGTATGCAGTATCAAATCCAGTGGGTCAGCCTAGTAAATCAGTGGAAGCAAAAATTGAAAAGTATGGAGATAGAGATTTAGATCGTTATCGTCCTTGGTATGATAAAAAAACTGATTGGAATCCAGTCGGTGAAGAAGAAGTAGCACAAGGGATTAATAATGTGACAAATTTTTTCTTTAATATGACTAAGATAATGGTTAGTACAACAGATTATGCGATAACAAATTTATACAATTTAGATGTCATTAATGATTTCGCAGATGAAATTGGACAGTTTGTAAGTGACATGTATACAAAGTTATTAGATAATTTAGCGATGACGTTGTTTATTATATTATGTTTTAATGCTTTTATTGTGTTTACTGTACAAGGGAATGCTAGAGAAGCATTAAAACGAGGTTTTCTTATATTTTGTTTAATTGGTTTTGGTGTTGGTGTGTTAGCGAATGCTGCTCCAATTATTAAAGGAACAAATAATATTGGCAAAGAAATCAATAATATTGTATTAAATAGTACAACAGCTATTAATGGAGATGTTGATTATGTAAATGAAAATTCTGGTATGAATAAAATACGTAATCAATACTTTAATATGACGATTTATAGAACATATTTAATGATGAATTATGATACGGTTAATGAAAAAGAAATAAAAAAGAAAAATGAGGAACGTGTAGATAATTTATTAGATTTACCGTTTAAAGTTAAAAATGTGGAAAAATTTAGTAAAATAATAGATGATGAAGTTAAAAAGTATGATAATAAGGCGATGGATCAATCTAATGTGATTGGACAATTAGGTGTTGTAATAATTGGTTTTATATTGACGATATTTATATCTATTGTTTTTTTAGCAATTAGTTTTGCGAAAGTTATATTTTCAGCTTTTTCATTATTTTTATTTCTATTCTTAGTATTTAGTTGGATATTAAGTTTTTTACCGAATATGGAAATATCAGTTTTCAAAGCGTTTGCGAGAACGATTGGTTATATAATTTTGAGTGCTTGTATGACGTTTTTATTTATTGTGGTGAGTTTTTGTGTAGATATAGCTGATATGTTTATTAAACCTAATAGTAAAGATGCTTATTTTTTAAATGCGTTATTTGTGGTTATTTTAATTTTTATATTGTACAAAAAACGTAGTCAAATTATTGCTTTTGTTACACGTGGTAATGTTAGCTTCTCACCTGGTGCAATTGGTGCTGCTGCAACAAATAAAACACAACAAGCATGGAATAAAATGCGTAAAAAACAACATGAAAATAAAGTTGAAAAACGAAAAAGACAACAAGATAATCCACCTAAAATGCCTAAACCAAATAATGAGTCTCCTGATCCTAGTGGAAAAGGACCACATGATTATAAGAGAAAGTCACAAGATAATCAATCTCCAAGTAATGTTGATCCAGTTGTAAAATCTACTAAGTTTAAAAGGAATAAGCAAACACAACAAGAGACTCAAGTTGATAGTAATAAGTCAAATAATGATTCTACTAATCGTAAAGGACAAATGAATCCATCTGGTGATGTTGATTCATCTACAAATAAACTAGAAAGTTCTCAAAAACCAAAATATCAAAAAGAAATTCAGCAACAAGAACAAATACGTGAAAAGTTAAATAAAGACGATATTCAACGAAATGAACAAAGTAATCAATATCTAAATAATAATGATCATAAAGTACCTAAAGAAGTTATAC
The DNA here is from genome assembly GCF_022385935.1 of Mammaliicoccus sp. J-M41. Taxonomy (NCBI): domain Bacteria; kingdom Bacillati; phylum Bacillota; class Bacilli; order Caryophanales; family Staphylococcaceae; genus Mammaliicoccus; species Mammaliicoccus sp. J-M41. Next base: position 12,468 of record NZ_JAJNIR010000041.1, read on the forward strand.
GTACTGAACAACGTAATAAAAATAGAATAAAACAATCAAATTATGATAATAATATTGAAAAAAGGCAAATTCAAAATCAACAAAATAAACAAAATAAACAGAATATTAATAATAATCATAGTCAACAACCTATTGAGCGTAAATCACAAAATCAAGAACAAAGTGATAAATTAAAAGAACAAAAGGATATTAATAAACATGGTAAGTAAGCGTGAAATTGCGAAAAAAGCCATTAAGTATACGCCTATAGGTGCAAAGATAAAAGCATTGAAAATTTTGTTGATTTGTTTTGTAGTTATTATTTTTATGATTCCTGTTGTTTTTATAGGGCTCTTTAATACTTCTAATAATAGTAATGATGATGGAGATAATGGTGAAGTGATATGTAAAGGAGGAGATGTACCGAATAAAGGTATAGAGGTATTTGAGAAAAATGCTAAAGGTGGGGCTTTTGAGAATAAAACTGAAGATTTAATTAAGGTTGCGAAAAAATATGATATTCCTCCTAACCTATTTTTAGCTATAGTTGCCCATGAGAGTCTATGGGGACGTGGTGTAAATGCAAAAGTACAAAAGAACCCATTTAGTTTAATGGGTTCGGGTACTATCCATGATAATTATTTCCCTACTTTAGATAAAGGATTGGAAGCAGGAGCAAAAAATTTAAAAGATTTATATATTAGTGAAGGACTAGACACACCTAAAAAGATTGGTCCTAAGTATGCACCCACAGTTGGTGCTACAAATGATGATACAGGTTCTAATCATCATTGGATTCCAACAGTTGAACGTATTATGAAAGACCTAGGTGGTGATAGTGAAGCTTCATGTAAGTCATCTACTAAAGGCAAAAAGATGGACTTTAATGGTAAATTACCCAAATGGTCTGATAGTGATCCTGGTAAAGGTAATTTATATGATGTTGGTCAATGTACTTGGTATGCTTTTGGCATTCGGCAAAAAATGGGTAAACCTGTTTCAACTTATTGGCATGATGCACATAATTGGAATGATCGTGCGAAAGCTGAGGGATATAAAGTTGATAAAAAACCTGAACCTGGTGCGTTATTTATAGCAGAACAAGGTGCAGGTGGTCATGCACAAAGTACAGGGCATGTAGCCGTTGTCATTGGTGTAAGTGATGGCGGGAAAAAATTTAGAGTTTCTGAGATGAATTGGGAAGGCCCATCTATTGTTAGTGAAAGAGATCTTACTATGGCTGAAGGTTATAGTTTTATTCACGATAAGGAGTGATGTATTATGGATATGAAATTTAAATTCATGTTGTTTGGGGTAGTTTGTTTGTTAGGATTACTTGCCTTTTTTATGGGCACACAATATTCTAAACAACAAGTGGCAAGTATTGAGTTTAAAAATGAAACATTAAATAAGCAAATAGATATATTAAAATCTAAAAACAAAAGTTTAAATCAAACGATTGAGAGACAATCTAAAAATGTGATTGAAAAAGAAGAAGATAATATTCGTGATACTTCTAAAGATTTTGTTAAATTGATGTTCAATTTGAAACCAAACACTTCATTTAAAGATAAAGAAGATTATATAAAGCCTTTAATAACAAAAGATTATTATGATGATTTATTTAATGAATCAAAGTCTAATTATAATATATATGATGATATTCAAATTGATAATATTCACGTTTATTTTGAAAGATATGATCCTGTTAAAGATAATTATAAAGTATTTGTACAATTTGATGAAACTGTTTCAGATACAACGAGTGATAAAGTTCGAAAAAAACAATCTTCTGTACAATTAGATTTAAAGCGTGAAAATGATAAATGGTTAATTGAAAACTTAAAACGCTTTAATTTAAAACCATTAGGATATTGAACTGTGTCATTAGAATGATATAATTTACTAAAAAGGAGTGAATATATCATGAAAAAATGGAGTGTACTATTATTAAGTTTTACTTTATTACTTACTGGATGTGGTCAGACATATGATAAAGAAATTAAAGAAGTTATTAAACTAGAGAAGAAGATTTTTGATGATATGGGTGAGGCTAAAGATTCAAATGATAAGTCTGCAACACGTGATGATAGTAACATTAATGTTTATGAAGATGGTAATGTTATAACGATTACAAATAAACCTTTTAAAGATTTTGATAGTGAAGTTACATCATTATATAAAAGAAATGAAACGACGGGTAAATATGAAAGAGAATTTAATAAATATTATGAATCTGATGAATCTGAAAAATATATGAAGGAGCATAAACCTGATTATCAAGAAGAAAATATGAAATAAAAAAATCAACTCCTTTATTGTTGTTAGACAGCGGGAGTTGATTTATTTGTCTCTCTCTTTATTACATTTTAAAATGATTATTGTTAAATGTAAAGGAGAGGTTGTTGTATGGGAAAAAGAAAAAAACGTGAAGAAGTTGATTATTATACGCGTTTAGCTATTGCAAAATATAGAAATGAAGGTAAATCTATAGCTGAAACAGCTAGAATAATTAATCGAAATTATAGAGTTGTTTATGATGAAATAAGAAAGCGTTCAGATGAAAATGGTGAATATAACCCAGTTGTTGCACAAGAACATGCAAAAGAATCTAGACGTTATAAAGAAGAAACAGTTATTAAACGACGTTCAATAAGACCTGAAACAAAGGCATATATAGAAGAAAAACTTGCTTTAAAATGGTCACCAAGACAAATAGCTAGCCAAATTGAAGAAGATACAGGTGTTTATATAAGTTATCCTACTATATATAGATATATTCGAGAAGGTGTTGTTGAAGTAAATCGTGAAAGAGATTTAAGACATGGTGGTAAAAAGTATAATAAATCTAATGAAAAACGCGGTAAGTTAGATGTAGGCCGACGTGTAATACGGTATCGACCCAGTAAAAGCAAATAGTCGTGAAGAATACGGTCATTATGAAGTTGATACTATTTGGAGTAAAAGACCATCAACATCATGTTTAGTTACAATTATAGAAAGAAAAACAAGGTACTTATATGCAGTAAAATTAGATACAAGAAAGTCTATTGAAGTTTGTAATTCCGTTATTTCTATTTTAAAGGATAAGAATCCTAAGACTATTACAATGGATCGTGGCAAAGAATTTTCGATGTTTTTATTATTAGAAAGAGAACTTAAATGTGATGTATATTTTAGTGATTTAGGTCGTCCTTATCAGCGTGGTTCTATTGAAAATGCGAATGGTTTATTAAGACAGTATTTTCCTAAAGGTACAGATTTTAAGAATATAACACATAAAGAACTTTCAAAAGCTGTTGAAGATATAAATGAACGTCCCAGGATGATTTTTGAATATATTAGTAGTCAAGAAATGTTAGAGATAGAAAGGCAATCTATTTAATTTATCTATACAAAATTGTAACCCCTAAATAAGTGACCGTGTGAGGAACGAACCTGTTACTTATTTAGGGGTAATCTAAGCGAACGGTTTACAGTGAGTGCGGAAGTGATACCTGCATATATTTTGTATAAATATCCAAAACTAAGCTAATAATGTTTTATACTATTATGTCGTTTTCCATGAGAATTTAAGAAAATTCTGTTGGAATGCGACTTTTTTTAGTTATTTCAGTTAAATATTAAAAAAATATAATTTTTTTGAAGAAATTTGCATTTTTCTATTGACACATCGCCAATTAATAAATTAAATAAGCTTGCAGCAATCAAAGAAACATCAAAATATAGTGTTAAATCATCAGATTTTCTAACAAGTAATCAAGAAATAGTCAAAGACTTAGAACAAGGTTTATACAGAAAACGTATGTTAAGCTACGGTGGTTTACTCAAACAAAAACACAAAATTTTAAATTTAGATGACTCAGAAGACGGGAACTTAATTAATACTTCAGACGAAAAGACAACATAAGAAGAACAAAAAGCACACTCAATCATGGCAATATGGAATTATCAAAAACAAAACTACTACATCAAAAAATAATAAAAAAACTGACCTCAATCAGAAACTATGTATAGTGATTGAGGTCAGTTTTTTTATTATTAAATATTATTGGTTTAATAGTGTTTTGCTTTTGATAATTCTTTACATATCGTCAAGCCAATGTCATGTCGATGTTAAGTAAAAAAAGTTTTTTAGCCTCTGCAGGAACTATGCGATTAAACGGCACGTTTATCTATTTTACATGCCAATTTTTAAATTTGCATGTAAATGGGCAGTGTCTAAAAAATAGCCACTGGTTTTGCTTAAATTTTGTTTGTGAAATGAGAATATATTTATTTGGCTTATATTTGCGTTTTAAGAGCCAATATAAGCTTTTAGGTATAAAACTATATAAATTACCCTTAAATCTTTAAAATACCCCTTTAAAATGCAAAATAAGTATATTTGATTATCACATGTGTTTTTGAATTTAGCACGATACCATTTTGGTATGTAAGTGTGCCTTTGGATAAATAAAAAAGTCCTGGTCTATTATAGACCAGGACTTTTTTATTTATCGTTAGACCGCAACAACATTAGTTGCTTGTTCGCCACGTTGACCATCAACTATGTCGAAATCTACGCTTTGTCCATCTTCTAAAGATTTATAGCCTTCTCCAACAATGTTAGAAAAGTGAACGAATACGTCGTTACCATTTTCTCTTTCGATGAAACCAAAACCTTTTTCTGAATTAAACCATTTTACTGTACCGTTATTCATATAGAATACCTCCGAGTGCTTTTGCACATAATATTTGTAACAATTTCATTTATAAAAAAGAGGATATTCTAGAAAAATACACTACAATTAAATTCACGAGCTTTTATTACGTTAGATTAAGTATACGCTTATTTATTGGATAAGTACATCTTTATTTTTAAAAGCACGCATTTATGCCGAGAAAATTTATTGATCGTTGAGAAGAACCCTTAACTAAACTTGAAGACGAATGTCGGCATAGCGTGAGCTATTAAGCCGACCATTCGACAAGTTTTGGGATTGTTAAGGGTTCCGAGGCTCAACGTCAATAAAGCAATTGGAATAAAGCAATATTTAGGTTAGAGAAAAATAAAAAAGGTGGTTTATATGGGTATAAGGGTCGTGAATGGAATAAAAGAGGGTCTATCAGTATTTGTTCTGTTAGTAATTGTTGCAATAACTTTAAATTTTTTAAAATTGGATATTGGATATAGCAGATTTTGGACTTATTTAGGTAACTTAGGAATCATTAATTTTTTTGATGAAAAACCATTAAATGGATTAGTTGTTTTAGGTTTTTTATTAGGTTTAATTGTTTTTGTTTTAGCTTTATTTTTTCCTGATAAAGAGAAAAATAAATAGTTATGATTTTAGGTTTTGAAACGAGTTGAAAACGAGTTTCTTCTTGTCTTGTTTTAAAATTGTTGAACGTGTCCGATTTCTACAAGCTAAGAGTAAATACAGAAAAGGCTACATTTAAGGTACAAAAAGCTTACAAGTGATTTACGATTTAAATGTAGTTAAGTTGTATCGTTTTGGTTAATAAAAATGTAGCGTTATAACATGCTTTTATTTGGCTCATATTTGCGTTTTAAGAGCTTATGTATGTTTTTAGGTATAAAACTATATGATTTACCTCTAAATCTTTAAAATGCCCCTTTAAATTCAAAATAAAGGCATTTTAAATTTAAATAGTTCTTGTGATAAAGTTTGTTAAAAAAGGAGGTATTAATTTGATATTTATATATATAATATTTTCGGCTATTTTACTTTATTACGCTTTAAAATATGGAATTAGAAATGGTTTTGTTGAACTTGAAGCGAATAAAGACGGTTTAGTTTACTATAAAAAAAGTGCGAGTTTGCTTGAAGAGATAGGAAATATTTATAGTAGAGTTTCTACGTCTAAATCTAAAGAAGCGAAAGCTATCTATAATGAGGCTTTTGACATATTGCTTTCTGAAAAAAAGCCGAAGATTATATTTAAAGAATTAACTGAGAAGAAAGAAGAAATTTTTAAATTAAGTATAGACGATTAACTAGTTTTAAATGACGCATTTATGCCGAGAAAATTTATTGTGCGTTGAGAAGAACCCTTAACTAAACTTGCAGACGAATGTCGGCATAGCGTGAGCTATTAAGCCGATCATTCGACAAGTTTTGGGATTGTTAAGGGTTCCGAGGCTCAACGTCAATAAAGCAATTGGAATAAAGCAATCTTGAATGTGACAATAATGTTCGTTTTATCGACCTTTTTCTTTGTTAGTATTTATATTAATAAAGCTTAAGGAGGTAAATATTATGATTTTAGATATTTTAGGTTATGTATTTGGAATAGGTTTTATTGTGTTTGGAATTTCTGCTTTGGTACTTTGGGGAAATGAAATTTATAAAATTATAAGTAAAAGTAATAAAAGAGTTAGTTATAAAAAGAGTACTTATTGTGCTGGAATATCTATCATATGTGTTGTAGTTTTACTTATTACTGCTAATGTGTTTTAGGTTTTTGAAACGAGTTGAAAACGAGTTTCTTCTTGTCTTGATTGTTTTTGTTTTAGCTTTATTTTTTCCTGATAAAGAGAAAAATATAAAGTGAGAAATGAATACTAGTTTTTGATTAGTCTAGTTTTTTATTGGTTTTGATAATCATGTATAAGAGGAAAATACAGAGAGTTACACTTTGTATGATGGTAGAGTATAGTATTATATTTTCTTTTTTTGTTATTAAAGAATATATATCTAAAACTATAAGTATTAAAGAAATATAAAGACTATATCTAAAAATTTGTTTTGTATATTTTCCACAAATTATTTGTGCTTTATTCCAATTTTTTTGTGTTTTCATTGATTTCTTTGTTCGAAAACCATAGAAGTGATTTATATTTTCAGGAGGGTTTTTAATCATTAATTCTCCTAGTAAAATCATAAAAATACTTGAAGGTAATAAAAGCATTGATGACATCCTTTTTTATGTTTTTGAAATGAGCTTTTTCTTTTTTTTGATTAAACTAAAGTTTAACTAAAAACATGATTTAGTAAAGGATTTATTCAGGGTATAGTCGACTATATAATTCATTTGTCTTTTATGCCGAGAAAATTTATTGATCGTTGAGAAGAACCCTTAACTAAACTTGAAGACGAATGTCGGCATAGCGTGAGCTATTAAGCCGACCATTCGACAAGTTTTGGGATTGTTAAGGGTTCCGAGGCTCAACGTCAATAAAGCAATTGGAATAAAGCATCTATGATTATTTGAAAATATAAGTTATAATACATTCAAAAATATCTTTGAATGAGGTGTATTATGATTCAAACGGTTATTACTGCTGCTATTCTTTATATTGCGACAGCAGTAGATTTATTAGTGATTTTATTAATATTTTTTGCTAGAGCAAAGACTAGAAAAGAATATAGAGATATTTATGTTGGTCAATATTTAGGGTCTATTATTTTAATATTAGTTAGTTTGTTTTTAGCTTTTGTATTAAATTATGTTCCAGAGAAGTGGATATTAGGTTTATTGGGTTTAATACCAATTTATCTTGGAATTAAAGTGGCTATTTATGATGATTGTGAAGGAGAAAAGAGAGCTAAAAAAGAATTGAATGAAAAAGGATTGTCTAAATTAGTTGGTACGGTTGCAATTGTTACGATAGCAAGTTGTGGTGCTGATAATATTGGTTTATTTGTTCCGTATTTTGTGACATTAAGTGTTACTAATTTATTAATTACTCTGTTTGTCTTTTTAATTTTAATTTTCTTCTTGGTATTTACTGCACAAAAATTAGCTAATATTCCAGGAGTTGGAGAAATTGTTGAGAAATTTAGTCGTTGGATTATGGCTGTTATTTATATAGCTTTAGGTTTATTTATTATTATTGAAAATGACACTATTCAAACAATTTTAGGATTTATATTTTAATTTAGGGTGTGATTTTATATGAGTTATGAAAATACTTGTGATGTGATCTGTGTACATGAGGATAAAGTTAACAATGCTTTAAGTTTTTTAGAAGATGATAAATCTAAGAAATTACTTAACATTTTAGAAAAAATTTGTGATGAGAAGAAATTGAAAATCATATTATCTTTGATTAAAGAAGATGAGTTGTGTGTTTGTGATATTTCTTTGATATTGAAAATGAGTGTTGCTTCAACTTCACATCATTTAAGGCTTTTATATAAAAATGAGGTACTTGATTTTTATAAAGATGGAAAGATGGCATATTATTTTATTAAAGACGATGAAATAAGAGAGTTTTTCTCTAAAAATCAGGAGGGTTTTTGAAACGAGTGAAACGAGTTTCTTCTTGTCTTGATAGTGTTTTGCTTTTGATAATTCTTTACTTATCGTCAAGTGGATGTCATGTCGATGTTAAGTAAAAAAAGCTTTTTTAGCCCCTGCAGGAACTATGCGATTAAACGGCACGTTTACCCACTTTTTATGCCAATTTTTAAATTTGCATGTAACTGGGCAGTGTCTTAAAAAATCGACACTGGTTTTTAGAAAAAATCATTTTGTGAAATCAAAATATATTTATTTGGCTCATATTTGCGTTTTAAGAGCGTATATAAGTTTTTGGATATAAAACTATATGATTTACCCCTATTTCTTTAAAATGACCCCTTAAAATTCAAAATAAAGCATGTATGAGAATGTATAAAGTCAAAAAATAAAGTTGATTATAGAATCTATAAGCTGTTTTTTAGAATCTATCAGAATCTATAATTTTATAAACGTTGATATAAGTGACTTGTAAAGAATCTGAATACTTAAAAATATAAAGTAAAAAATGAATAGAAAAATTATTGACCATTTTTGACCTTTATGTTATATATATAGTGAAAATAGTTATATCCTTTGTAGGGAGGGGTTGATATGAATTTAGATAAAAATTCAAAAAAACTAATTCCTTTTAAGAATATGTCTAATTTTGATGGTTTATTTGAGTTTTGTCCTTTTATCGAATTTGAAGTTAATAGTAATTGGGAAGAATATTTAAATTATTTGGAGTATGTCAAAAGTATTAATCAAAAAATAGGTTAATTATTATAAGGAGTGATTATCATGGCTTATGATTTAAAACCATTTGGAAAAGATTATTTTGATATGACTGCTAGTGAATTGTTTAGAGACTTTGGAAGACAATTTTTTAGTAATTTACCTGACCAAAAAACTATAAAAACGGATATTAATGAAAAAGAAGATAGATATGAATTAACAGCTGAGCTTCCAGGCTTTTCAAAAGATCAAATAGATATTTCTTATGAAAATGGTATGTTAATCATTTCTGGAGAAAATAATCAGGTGAATGAAGAAAAAGATAATGAAGGTAAAGTAATTCAAAAAGAAAGATCATATAGTAATGTGAAGAGAATGTATTCACTTAATAATATAGACGAAGATAATATTGAAGCTAAATTTGAAGATGGTATTTTATCTGTAGATTTACCAAAAACTGAAAATAATCAAAGAAAAGTAATAGATATCAAGTGATAGTTAAAAAGAGATGTGAATCTGATTTCACATCTCTTTTTTCATTTTTATTCCTCTTTTGCTTTTTATTTTTTAAACGAGTGAAACGAGTTTCTTCTTGTCTTGATATGACTGAGTTCAACTTCTTTCTTATCGTTAATGAATTTGACCATAAGAAAAGTCGTTAACTCTCAAATTAAGGAGAGTTAACGACTAAAGCAAAAGTTACTCATACTGTATAATGTTTATTTTATATATAAATATTAATCTTAATTGATGTATGTATCAAGATATATACTTGCTTGTGTATATCTTGTAAATTTATGGTTATGATAATAGTCGAGATATACTGGAATTTTGGTTTATTTTCGTTTTTTTAGAAACGAGTGAAAACGAGTTTCTTCTTTTCTTGATATCAATAATAGATGTTATGGTTGGCTTAACCAATGAAGAGAAAAAAGAATTAGAAAATATGGAAATGCGTAAAGTTGAATTTAAATATAAACTCGTTCTTACAGAAAAAATGATGAAATGCTAGGACAATAAGCAGTTAAAATAGAAGTTCAACACATGTGCAATAAACACTTGTGTTGAGTGTACATGTGTTAGTTAACTAAATTATCTATATGAGGTATGATTAAAAGTAATTGTATTATTGAGGTACACTCTAATCATATAATAATTTAGAAACACTATATTAAAAGGTTAGTTTATTTGAAAGTAATTTTTAAAAGGCATATTATTAAATTAACTAAAACAAGGAGGTTTTATCAATGAAAGCAGCAGTTTGGTATGGTCAAAAGGATGTACGAGTTGAAGATCGAAAATCTAAAGAGTTACAAGATAATGAGGTTAAAGTTAAAGTGTCTTGGGCTGGCATTTGTGGTACAGATCTACATGAATACTTAGAAGGCCCTATATTTATTTCAACAGACAAACCAGACCCGTTCCTTGGCCAAAAAGCGCCCGTTACATTAGGCCACGAATTTGCAGGCGTAGTAGATGATATTGGTTCTAAGGTTACAAAATTTAACAAAGGCGATCGTGTTGTTATTAATCCTACAGTTTCAAATCGTGAAAAAGAAGAAAATATTGACCTTTATGATGGTTATTCATTTATAGGCTTAGGTTCTGATGGTGGATTTGCAGAATTTACAAATGCCCCAGAAGAGAATGTTTATAAATTACCAGATAATGTTTCTGATAAAGAAGGCGCCCTTGTAGAACCGACGGCTGTTGCAGTTCAAGCAATTAAAGAAGGCGAAGTTCTATTTGGCGATACTGTTGCTATTTTTGGTGCAGGTCCAATCGGTTTATTAACAGTCATAGCAGCTAAAGCTGCAGGTGCAAGTAAGATATTTGTTTTTGATTTATCAGAAGAAAGATTGAATAAAGCTAAAGCAATAGGTGCTACTCATACTATCAATTCTGGTGAATCAAACCCAAGTGATGTTATTAATAAACATACAGATAATGGCGTGGATGTAGCATTTGAAGTAGCTGGTGTAGCACCAACACTTAAATCTGCTATAGACGTTACTAAAGCAAGAGGTACTGTCGTTATAGTGTCTATATTTGGTCATCCTATTGAATGGAATCCAATGCAATTAACTAATACAGGTGTAAAACTTACTTCAACGATTGCTTATACACCTACTACATTTCAACAAACAATAGATTTAATTAATGAAGGTAATTTAAAAGTTAAAGATGTTATTACTGATGAAATAGAGCTAGATAATATTGTGGAGTCAGGATTTGAACAACTTGTAAACGATAAATCACAAGCAAAAATTCTCGTTAAATTATAATATAGATTATAAAAACTAATGAAAGGAGAATCTCTAATTTGAAGATTCTCCTTTCATTAGTTTTCTTTCTGTGATTATTTGTTTTTACTACTTCATTTTTATTATTCTATATACAGTAGAACGACTCACTCCTGTTTGTTTAGCAATCTCTTCGCCTGTAAGTTTTTGTTCATCGTATAGAAATTTAATTTCTCTTTTCTTATGGTCAGGCAATGAAGGTCTGCCGCCTTTTCGCCCTCTTGCTCGTGCTGCTTCTAATCCTTTTTTTGTTCGTTCACTTAATAAGTTAGCTTCAAGTTCAGCGAATGCACTCATCATGGTAAAGAACATCTTGCCCATCGCATCTTTAGTCGATACGTTCATATCTATAATATGTAAATCAATGCTATTATCATCCAACCATTGCGATAGCTCAATTAACTGTTTTGTTGTACGTCCAAGACGATCTAGTTTATAGATAACTAGGATATCTCCTTCGCGTAAATAATCTAAACACTTATCAAGTTCTGTTCTTTTCGTTTTGCGACCGCTCGCTTTCTCGCTAAAGATACGTTCACAACCATATTCCTCAAGTGTATCAATCTGTCCATCAAGACTTTGATCTTGTGTTGATACACGTGCATAACCAATTTTAGCCATTTCAATACCACCTCTTTTAATCGTTTTATGGGCACTTATTAACGAAATCTAATTCTCGATGCAAATAAACGCGTCTCTCATCGTCTAAAAACTCATGATTTTTGATATTTATGATACATTGATTATAACACAAGTTTATAGACTTAAATATCCAAGAAAAACCTCTTAATATTAAGTTAAGAGGTTTTGTGTCAAAAACAATCGTTTTTTGTAATTTATCTTTTTAAATAAAACTTTAGAATGACGTTATGTAACATGACTAAAATCTTATCATCATAAAAAAACCGGTAATAAAATTATTAGGCACTGCACCCTTACTAAGGGAGCACAATATAAACACTATTTTCTAGGCTGCTAATTTCCTATATTCTATAGGGGATAAGTAGCCTAGTTTTTGTTGAATTCTAACTTTATTATAGTTTTCA
>NZ_JAJNIR010000042.1:0-23412 GCF_022385935.1 Mammaliicoccus sp. J-M41
GCTCTCTTCTCATAAAAAGACCACCTACTTTCTTAATTTTAACAATACTTCTCTTTAAAGAAGTTGTCCAATTAAGTGTAGACGGTCCAATGGTAATAAGAGAGGGGTTTTCTAAGGGACATTATTCTGAATTGTGTCTCTAACAGCATGTCTAAGGGACATTATTCTGAATTGTGTCTCTAACAGCATGTCTAAGGGACATTACTCAGAATTGTGTCCCTAACAGTGTGTCTAAGGGACATTTCCCAGAATTCTGTCTCTAATTGTTATTTATTTAAGTGTCTATATAATGTTGCTCTGCTAATGTTGGTCGCTTCTTTAATTTCTTCTAAAGTATATTTCTTAGAATGGTACATTTCGATGGCATTTTTTAAATTAAGATCGTTTCGTTTTGGTCTTCCGATAGTCTTACCTGCTGTTTTGGCTTTTGCGATACCTGACTTAGTTCTGAATTTAATCATATCGCTTTGAAACTGATTAAGTAGACTTAAAAATTTGTTAAAATTCATTTGCTCATGCTGACTAATTGTTATTTGAGCATTAACAATATGAATGTCCACATTGATTTCCTGGGCAATTGTAATGAGTTCTTCTAATTGGTATGAAGTATCTGCAAGAATACATAAATCAGTTATGTATAATTTATCCCCGCTTTGTAATTTACTATAAAATAATGTATTTAATTCTTTTCTAATTTCAGTTTGTACATGAGATTCTTCAATAATTGTTAACGAAAATTTGCTTAACTTTGAATGTTGTTCAGCAACTGTATCATATAATTCGATTGGTCTAATATAGCCATAATTCATAAATTTCACCTCAATAGTTTCATAAATGTATACATATGAAACTCTTTTGTTTATAATAGCACTATTGAAAATATATAAAATAGGAGTATGTATAATGTTTAAAACTTATATAGAAGAATGGCTTTCTAATCCAGGGAAAAATTTACTAGCTGGTATTGTTGTAACGCTAGCACTTATTCCTGAAGCCATTGCATTTTCTATAATTGCAGGAGTAGATCCAATGGTAGGATTGTACGCTGCTTTTATTATTGCTACGACAACTTCAATAGTAGGCGGTAGACCTGCTATGATATCTGGAGCTGCAGGAGCTGTTGCGCTTATTGTAACACCTTTAGTAAGAGAACACGGTGTCGATTATTTATTTGCAGCAACGATACTCATGGGTATTATACAGTTATTATTAGGAATTCTCAAAATTGGTAGACTCATGAAGTTTATACCAAGGTCAGTCATGATTGGATTTGTAAATGCTTTAGCGATTATGATTTTTATGTCTCAACTTGAGCATATATTCGGTATTTCAATAAGTACATATATTTATATAGCTATTACATTACTCATTGTTTATATTGTACCAAAATATTTCAAAGCCATTCCTGCACCGCTCATCGCAATTATTTTATTAACAACGCTATATATGGTAACAGGTTCTAATGTAAGAACAGTTGGCGATTTAGGTACGATAACAAGAGCATTTCCGAATTTCTTAATACCACAAGTTCCTTTTAACTTAGAAACATTAGCCATCATTTTGCCGTATTCTTTATCAATGGCAATTGTAGGATTAGTAGAAAGTTTATTAACTGCTAAAATTGTCGATGAAGCAACAGATTCTCATAGTAATAAAAATAAAGAATCCAGAGGTCAAGGTATTGCCAATATCATCACAGGTCTATTTGGAGGAATGGGAGGCTGTGCTATGATTGGTCAATCTGTCATCAATGTAAAATCAGGTGCAACAAGTAGATTATCAACATTTACAGCGGGTGTTTTCTTAATCATTCTCATCCTATTATTAGGAGATGTAGTTGTACAAATTCCTATGCCGATTTTAGCGGGTATTATGGTTATGGTATCTATTAGTACATTTGATTGGAAATCATTTAAGTACGTTAAGCAAGCGCCAAGAACAGATGCTGTCGTTATGATTTTGACAGTGGTCATCGTGTTGTTTACACATAACTTAGCTATAGGCGTTATTGTCGGCGTCATATTTAGTTCTTTATTCTTTGCTACTAAAATATCAAATGTTCATGTTCATCAAACAATAGAAAATCATTTTTATAAATATGCATTCACAGGACAAATATTCTTTGTTTCAATAGATTCAATGATGAATCAGTTAGACTTTTCTATTGAAAATAGTCAGATTGAATTAGACTTTACACACGCACATTTATGGGATGACTCAGCAGTCAATGCAATCGATTCAATGGTAAAAAAATTCGAAGATAAAAACAATACAGTATTTGTTAAACAATTAAATACAGATAGTAGAAAAATTATTTCTGAATTAAGTCAGCTCAATGAAACACATTTAACATAAGATTGGAAATTTTATTTAACCCCAATATAAAAAGGCTCGGACACTAATAAATTGTCCAAGCCTTTTGTTTTGTTATTAATTTTTATTTACTGATGCGTCATAGATAGAATCTACTGCGTCTTGTAATCCGCTATTAAATTCTTCTGCTGATTGTCCAGCGAATAGGTCAGTTACTAATGCACGTGAGAAACTTGCGATAAGTCCGTCATTTTCTTTAAGTAATTCATTTGCTTTTTCTCTTGAATAACCACCTGATAATGCAACGACACGAACAACGTTAGGGTGTTCGATTAATGATTTATATTGGTTTGGTTTTGTTGGAATTGTTAATTTCAACATAACGTATTGATCGTCGTTTAATTTATCTAATTCTTTCGCGATTTCTTCTTTTAAGATATCTTCAATTTCTTCTTTATCTTTAGCATTAATGTTCACTTCTGGTTCGATAATTGGAACTAATCCTGCTTCGATAATTTGTTTACCAATTTCAAATTGTTGTTCTACAACTTTAGCAATAGCTTCTTGATTTGCTTCAAGAATATTTGAACGCATTTTTGTACCGAATACATTACGTTCTTTTGCACGTTGTAATAACTCATCTAAACCAGGAATGACTTTCATTAACTGAACGCCATTTTCTTCATCTGCTAAACCTTTGTCTACTTTTAAGAAAGGAACGATACCTTTTGAAGCTAAGTAGTCAGAAGTATATTGACCTTCAACTTCACGGTCCATTGTTTGTTCAAATAAAATAGCACCTAATATTTTTTCAGAAGTAAAGGCTGGAGATGTTACGATACGTGTTCTCATTTCATGAACAAGTGTAAACATTTCATCTTCATTGCTGTATTGATTTTCTTCAATACCATAATCTTTAAGAGCTTTTGGAGTACTACCACCACTTTGATCTAGTGCAGCTATAAAACCTTTACCATTTTTTATTTTTTCAAATTGTTCTTGGTTCATTTTTTCCACTCCTTTAGATATTTTCACTTATAGTATGATGATTTTTACCATTTATCGCAAGTTATTCAACTTTTAATGATTTTTTAAGAGAGAAAATGATTAATAAATATGTCGAATTTAAGAAGATTGACGCATGATTATTTCATAAAATGGTTATACGCATTATGATGTACATTAGGGAGGATTCTCAATGAATAAAAAATCAGCAATATTATTAATAGGTGGCTTAGCTATTGTAGCTTTAGCAGTCGCAGCTTTATTATTATTTTCAACGCAAAAAAGTACATACTACGGGTATATGGAGAATAGTACAACTGCAGAAAAAGTAGTCAGTGAGAAAAATAATGAAGTTACGGAAAATATCAAAATCGAATCTACAAGTGATTTCAAACCTAAAAAAGGTGATTTTGTAAAATTAATTTCAAACGATAACGGTAAAACATTTTATAAAAAAGAAGTCGTAAAACATGATGACATACCACATGGTTTAATGATGAAAATACATGATATGGAAATGTAAGAAATATAAAGTCTGAGACAAATGCTAATGTCTCGGACTTTTACTATTTTATTTAATCGTTACATATAGTAAAATTACATTTAACTTCTATAGAATGTGGGTGGTTAAAGTGATGTTAATCAGAAATAAACAAGAATCAGATGTTGAAGCGATTGCTAAAGTTCATTACGAGTCTTGGTTAACAACATATAGAGGAATTGTTCCAGATAGTTATTTGGATCAATTAACGTTAGCGTCATATATTGAAAGACATCATAAATTTAATGCGCCGTGTATAGTTGCAGAGGTTGATGGAGAAGTGATTGGATTTCTAATGTATGGTAAAGACAAAGATGAAGATACAAGTGATACATGTGGTGAAATTATGGTCATTTACTTACTTGAAGCATATCAACAACAAGGAATAGGAACATGTTTGATGCAAGAAGCGGAAGAACAAATGAAGGATAAATATGATGAATTAAGTCTTTGGGTTTTTGAAGATAATCATCCTACAATTAAATTTTATGAAAAGCATGGCTTTAAAAAAGATGGTAAATCTGAAATAAGCGATGTTAGTAAAGAATTAAAAGAAGTAAGAATGATGAAAAGAATATGATACATATGGAATTTTGTTTTACGTGAAACGGGCAGATGTTTGATCATCTGCTCGTTTATTTTTATAGAAATATTAATTACTTATTCAATTTATTTAGTTTTTCAGAATAGATTTTTCAACAAATCAAAAATTATTCTAAAAAATATGATTAGTATTATTATACTAGGGTAACATATCAAGAAAGGAGGAATTAAATATGAGTAAAATAACAGATTCATTCTTAAATGCTTTAGATAGCATTATAGCATTCATACCAAACTTAATTAGTGCAATTATCTTATTAATTGTCGCTTGGTTAATTGCAGTAATTGTTAAAACAGTTATTGTGAAAGGTTTAAACGCAGTTGGTTTTGAAAAATGGCTAGAGAAAAAGGGGTTAACTGAATCAGGAAGTGGCAAATCAGGGTCTGAAGGCTTAATTCAGACATTTGGTAAATTAGCTTACTTCATTATATTCTTATTATTCTTACCATCAGTGTTTGATGCATTAAATATGACTTCTGTATCAACACCGATTAAGAACATGATGGGTAGTGTATTAGACTTCTTACCTAGAATTATTGTTGCGATTGTTATATTAGTTGTTGGTTTATTCATCGCAAAAGTATTAGGTACATTAGTTAAAAACTTATTAACAAATTTAAATGTTAGTAAATATAATCACTATGTAAACTTTGGTGAGAATAAAGAAAGTATTGATATTCCTTCAGCTGCAGGCTGGGTAATTTCAACAATCATTGGTTTATTCTTTGTTGTTGAATCATTAAATACAGTTAATTTAGAAGTGTTAAATACAATTGGTGAAGCAATTATTGGATACTTACCATTAGTAATTTCAGCAGCAATTATCTTATTAATTGGTTTCATTGGTGGTAACTTACTATCTAAATTAATTAAAAAATCTACAGGTAACGTATTTGTATCTGAAATCGTTAAATATTTAGTAATCATCGTTTCAGTATTTATGACATTAGATCAATTAAACTTTGCTCAAAGCATTGTTAATGTAGCATTCTTACTAATCTTAGGTGCTGTAGCAGTAGCATTTGCTATCTCATTCGGTATCGGTGGTAAGTCATTTGCAGAAAAAACATTATCAAAAATTGAACGTAAAGCTGAATCAAATGACAAATAAAAGATGATTAGAAAAAGCTGAGACATCCGTGTCTCAGCTTTTTTGTGTGGATATATATAATGGGTGAGTGAAGGTAAGAGATGAGGCAAGTCGTGGCTTAAGTGTAGAGTAAAGCCAAGAGATAGTCCAAGTCATAGCATAAACCCTAAACAACCTCACATCTTCCAAAAATCATATTCTATATCGTCACAATGCCCATCAAGATAGCAATAAATAGCATTAGGATGGAGAAGCCCCAAACCCAGAAGAATGCGTATTTGATATATCTACCCATATTGATTTCTGCAAGTCCAACGGCTAACCATACTGCTGGTGCGAATGGACTGACGAATGTTCCGATTACGTTACCTATCATAAGTGAAAAGGCTGTTGATTGTGATGGAACGCCAAATTGACTGGCTGTTGATTCTACTATAGGTAAGATAGCGAAATAATAAGCATCTGTACTTGTTAATAAATCTAAAGGAACACCTAATACACCGATTATAATGTGTAAATATGGTCCTACAACTGTTGGTAATACAGCAATTAACGATAACGCAATCGATTCTAACATGCCTGTTTCATTAAGTATTCCTAGGAATACGCCGGCTGCTAATATAACAGCTGCCATCATTAAGGCATTTGGTGCATGTGCTCGAATACGCTCCATTTGCTCGTCGACATCTCTAAAGTTTAATGGTAATGCGATTGCGACACCGAGCATAAATGCAAATTCAGGCGGTACAATATCTAATAACATCATAGCTACGACGATGACTGTAAGTATTAAGTTTAGCCAAAGTATGTAAGTATGCTTTGTTGCTTCCCCTTTAATTGATGCATTTTCTTCTTGGTCTTTTTCATAGTTTGCAATAATTTCATCCATATTGATTTTTACAACATCCTCATCAGGAAATGATTTAGCAATACGTCTTTTTTCACGGATTCCTAAATAGATAGAGAATAGAATTGCGAGTACGATTCCGATAAGTTGAATAGGTATAACTTGATACCATAAGTCGTTAATATTATCGACTTTAAGAACTGAAGCGGTTCTTGCCATTGGTCCGCCCCAGGGTACCATGTTGATAATTGCTGCACTTAATGCAAGAAGTAGTACTAATAAGTATGGGCTCATTTTTAGTGCCCTGTATAATGGTAATAAAGCAGGAATTGCTAATAAGAAAGTAGTGGCACCAGCACCGTCTAATTGTGCAAAAGTACCGATAATCGTTGTAACAATCGCGACGATAATAATATTACCACGTGTTAATTTAATCATTCCTCTAACAAAAGGTCTGAATAAACCACTATCTGAGATAATACCGAAATAGATAATCGCAAAAATAAACATGATTGCGACATTAAATACTTGATCAATACCGGATTCGACATATTTTCGAATATCTCCAAATCCATGACCAATAACTAATGAGCCAATTACAGGTATTAAAATCATTCCTACAACTGGACTAATTTTTTTCATAATTAACATTGCGACAATTGAAATAATAATAACGAGTCCAACAATTGTCAGCAGTGTACTTGGTTCTTCCATTTTTATCCCCCTCAGTTTAATATAGCGCTTACATTAATAAAAATTAAAAAGCTTTCTACAACACATTAAAGTGTAATAGAAAGCATATGTTTATTATATCATTTGAAATTAAAAATTAATATAATAATTTGAAAATTCTAATAATACTTTAATAATCAATTTCAAATCCTAAATCTTGAATCATATCATAGTCCATTTGATTTGGTTGACCACCGGTAATTAAATAATCTCCAACAAAAATAGAATTCGCAACCATGAGTGATAATGATTGAAGCGTTCTTAAATTTACTTCACGACCACCAGCAATACGTATTTCTTTTGTAGGATTAATGAGCCTAAACATACATAGAATTCTAATACATTTCATAGGTGTTAAGTCATCCATACTGCCAAATTTTGTACCTTTTATAGGGTGTAAGAAATTGACTGGAATACTGTCAGCATCTAATTGATTCAATGTAAAAGCCATATCGATAATATCTTCGTCAGATTCACCCATACCACAAATCACGCCAGAACATGGAGAAATATTCTTTTCCTTCATTATATTTATTGTATTTACACGATCATCAAAACTATGTGTTGTCACAACTTCATCATGATAGTTAGCACTAGTATTTATATTATGATTATATCGGTCTACACCACTGTTTTTAAGGGACTCAGCTTGTTGTTCATTTGTTAATCCGAGACAAGCACAAATCTTAAGTTGAGGATGATTTCTTTTAATTTGTTCAACAGAATCAGTAATGTGAGAAATCTCTTTATCACTAGGGCCACGACCACTCATAACAATACAGTAAGTTCCAATTTTATTTTCAGAAGCTACTTTGGCACCTTCAACAATTTGATTCTCTGGAATAAGTGCATAGCGTTGAGATTTTTGTTTAACATCTCTTGATTGCCCACAATAACCACAGTCTTCGGGGCAAATACCACTTTTGGCATTTAAAATCATATTCAGTTTTACTTTCTTACCATAGTAATGATGTCGAACTTTATAAGCTTCTTGAACAAGTGTTAATGTATCGATCGATTCATCTTGATAAATTTTTAAAGCTTCATTATATGTTAGATGATGCCCATTGATTATGTTAGTTCCTAAAGTCATTAAAATTCCCCCTCTATAATTATTAATAGAATACTAATAATATTCTTAATTGTAAACCTAAATATTTAAACAGTTAACAATTAAGTGTTATTTACTAAAATATGGTAGAAATTACAATGAACTAGTGATAGCATATATATTGAAAGATTTAAATTATATATAGGAGAGATAAAATGAAGAAGTTTAAGTCAGTCATCATTTATAGTAGTTTAGCTTTATTGCTTGTAGGATGCGGAAACGAAGAAAGTTCAGCAAGTAAAAATAATGAGCACAATAATTCAGAACAGCAGTCAAATAAACATGAAAATGCAAAGTTGCCAACTGTTGTATTTGAATCTGATCTAGCAAATGAAAAATTATCAAAGTCAGAAATACATAAAAGTATTCAACGTTATTTAGATACAAATGAAAGTATTTATAATGTGACAACAAAGATTGAAGAAAAAATATGGGATGAACAACCTTTAACGAAGAGAGAAGCGGATCAATTAGAAGAAGGTAGAAAACTTTTAGAAAAGAATGACCAGAACTTCTCAAATTATATAGAAAATAATACACTCCCAAAAGGTTATCAAAAAGAAACAAATAGAATCAGTCAGTACTTTACAAGTTACAATCAAACAATTAAAAATTTAGACCATCAAGTGAAAAAAATAGAAGATAAAGCAGAAAAAGGTACCATCTCAACAAAAGATATAAAAGATATCGTACCAGATAGTCAAAATGTAAATGGCAGACAACAAGCAAAAATAGAAAAATTCCTTAAACAAATCAATGTGAAGACAAATGCGTTTAAAAGGTAAAAGGTTATTTTGAAAGATGGTGGTTGTATGATGAAACAATTAATAAAAAATAGAGAGTTATTAACGGTGGTATTTGTATTTCTAATTATCGCCTTAAGTTTATTATTAGGTTTATTTCTAAGTCTTGAACAAATACTTATTTGTTTATTTCCGATTTTTATTATTTTTCTTTTATTTAGAGATTGGTTGAGAGGACGAGAGAAAGCAAAGGATTTCAAGAGATTTATGATATTTAGAATAATTGTAATGATAATATTTTTGATAATAATGTCATTATACATATTGAGTATGTATCAGAATAATCAATTTACGAATCCGTTATATATTTTTGGTTGGTTTATTGTGTTATTCATTACTGACATTATTGAAAATAAATATTTCATAAAAAAGAATCGGGTAAATAATAATCAAGAAACCAAAAAAGCTGGGACAGTATGAGCTGTCTCAGCCTTTTTGGTATTTTAATATTTCATCTTTAATTGTTCTTTTTCAATATCAGATATAAATGCATGGTCTATTGCTTTAATATTAATGTCTTTCATTTCTGCTATAGATAATAATTGATGGTTGTACAAGAGTTGATATTCTTGGTTTAAGTTTGTATTCGAAACTGTTCTATTATCTGTATTAATATTAAATGGAATGCCTTGTTCTATAAGCTTTCTAATATTAAGTTCTTCTACTGATTGGATTGCTTTTGTTTGTAAGTTGCTCGTCGGACAAATTTCTAATAATGCGTTGTGTTGTTTAATGTATGATAATGCTTGATTGTCTTGAATTGCTGCAACGCCATGTCCTATTCTTCGTGCACCGAGTTCGATTCCTTCTATTATATTATGTATACATCCACATTCACCGGCATGCAATGTTAAGTGGTGGCCAGAATCTGTAGAATGTTGAATGGCTTCTTGTATGACTTTTGTTGGAAATGCTTCTTCAGGACCTGCAAAATCAAAACCTACGATGTGACGATTGGTTGTATTTAACTGATCTACTGATTTAAATAAGTCAATGTTTGTTTGATTGTCGTGATGTCGCATGCCACAAATTAGCAAATTGACTTTAATATCATATGTATGTTCAGCTTCGATTGCTCCGTTGTTAACAGCTTCTAAAATTTCTTCAATTTTTAATCCTTTATCTGTATGGAAAAGTGGCGCAAATCGTATTTCTATATATTTAATGTTGTCATGATGTGCTTGTTGCGCGACATCGACAACTGCTTTCTCTAAACTATCTTTTGTTTGTAAAACTTTTAAAATGGTGTCGAAAGATTTTAAGTAGTCATCTAAGCTTTCGCAATTTTGGTCTACTTGAATATCTTCTAAATTAATAGATACATGTTGTTCTCGTGCGAGTTGCTGGATTAATTCGATACTAACAGAACCGTCTAGGTGACAGTGTAACTCTGTTTTTGCTACTTCATTTATTGTAGACATTGGGAATATCCTTTCTTTATCTATTGGTATGATTTTTAAATATAGTTATATATTATAAACAATTTCAGAAATATCTGGTAGTATTTAGCACAAATGTGTAGATTTTGTGAGAAAATTTATAAAAATATTATTTTTTTATCTGAAAATTCTTGGTTTCGAATTATTAAAAATGCTATATTTATAGAATATTTTAAAAATTACAGTTTGGAAATTTAGTACATACATATTAAGAAGGGTCAGACATGAATAATAATTTAAAAAGAGAGTTAACGTCAAGACAAATGCAAATGATTGCGATTGGTGGCACAATTGGTGTTGGTCTATTTATGGGGGCATCAAGTACGATTAAGTGGACAGGACCATCCGTGTTATTAGCATATGCTATTGCAGGTGTATTTGTATTTTTAATTATGAGAGCGTTAGGTGAAATGGTTTACGTTTATCCAGATACAGGTTCATTTGCTAAGTTTGCAAATGATTATATTCATCCGTCATTTTCATTCGTAACCGCTGGAAGTAGTACATTTAACTGGATTATTGTCGGTATGAGTGAGGTTATAGCAGTAGGGTCGTATTTTAAATTTTGGTGGCCAGATTTACCTTCATGGATACCAGGTTTAGCTGTCGTTCTCATATTGCTTTCTGCAAACTTAGTTTCTGTTAAGTGGTTTGGTGAATTTGAATTTTGGTTTGCCGCTGTAAAAGTCGTAACGATTATATTGATGATTATTGCAGGGTTAGGGTTAATACTTTTTGGAATAGGTAATGACTTTAATCCAATTGGAATCAGTCATTTATGGGATCATGGTGGTTTCTTCACAGGTGGTCTAAGTGGTTTCTTCTTTGCATTATCAATCGTATTTGGTTCCTATATTGGTGTCGAATTAATTGGTATTACTGCTGGTGAAACGAAAGATCCACAGAAAAATATTGTAAAAGCTATTAACGGTGTTGTATGGAGAATATTAATTTTCTATATCGGTTCGATTTTCGTTATTGTAACTGTTTATCCATGGGATGAAGTGAATCAAATTGGTTCACCGTTTGTTGCGACATTTGCAAAAGTAGGTATCACTGCAGCTGCAACTATTATTAACTTTGTTGTAATTACAGCAGCAATGTCAGGATGTAACTCTGGTATTTTTAGTACGAGTCGTATGCTTTATACGTTATCTAAACAAAAGCAAATTTCTCAAATATTCTATAGAACAAATAAAAATGGTGTCCCACATATCGCTGTTATCGCAGTATCAATCGGTATCTTCTTCGGTATCGTCTTAGATATTGTATTACCTCTGATATTAGGTAAAGATACGAATATATTTGTATATGTGTTCAGCGCAGGTGTGCTTCCAGGTATGGTACCTTGGTTTGCCATTTTAATTAGTCATATGAATTTTAGAAAGAGAGAACAAATTAAAGATCATCCATTTAAGATGCCATTCGCACCAGTCAGTAATATAATCACAATTATTATGCTTGTATTAGTTGTTATTGGCATGTTGTTCAACGCTGAAACAAGAATCTCAGTCATAATTGGTATCGTATTTATTGCGATCATTAGCTTATATGCATTTATTAAAAAGCCATAATATATGAATAAAAATACATGTACATTTCAGGGTGTATATGTATTTTTTTATAGTCAAAATTAATTAGAGTAAAGATATAGGTTAACTATTTATTGTTATATAACAGTTAAATAAAGGGGTTTATAAATTGAATATTCAAAAATGACTATAGACATTATTTAATGAATATAATACAATTGATAACAGTTATCAATTAATGGGAGGACATCATGAATAAATATTCAAAAATTTTTATGGCGATATTAGTTGTTTCAGCAATGTTTTTAGCAGCATGTGGCAATAATAAGAGTAGCGAAGCAGGTGCTAAGAAATCTGAAACAATAGAAATAAAAGACGAATTAGGTACTCAAAAAGTTAAAAAGAATCCTAAAAACATTGTCGTGTTAGAGTATTCTTTTGCAGATGCAGTTAAAAATCTTGGCAATACACCAGTTGGTATTGCGGATGATAATAAGAAAGAAATTATTAAAAAATTATATGGTGAAGATGTGAAATATACATCAGTTGGTACACGTAAACAACCAAACTTAGAAACAATCAGCTCGCTTAAACCAGATTTGATTATAGCGGATGTTCAACGTCATAAAGGTATAAGTGAAGACTTGAAGAAAATTGCACCAACACTTGTATTGAAAAGTAGAGAAGCAAGCTACGATGATGTGAATGGCTCATTTAAAACAATTGGTAAAGCTTTAGGTAAAGAAGATAAAGCGAATCAATTACTTGAAGAGCAAGATGCAAAAATTAAAAAAGCTAAAGATAAAATAGATACAAAAGAAAACGATGGCCAAAAAGTGTTGATTGCAGTTGCAAGAGAAGATGCATTCCAAGCTCATACATCTACTTCTTATGCTGGTCAATTATTAACGAAATTGGGATTAGACAATGCTGTAGAATCTAAAAATGCATATGAAGATATTAATTTAGAAAATTTATCTAAAATTAATCCAGATAAAATCATTTTTACAACTGACAAAAAGAACCCAATAACAGATGATTGGAAAGAAAAAGCGATTTGGAAAGATCTTAAAGCATATAAAAAAGGTCAAATATATCAAGTAGATAGAGACTTCTGGACAAGGTTCAGAGGTATCAATGCCAATGAATATATCATAAAAGATTTACAAAAATATAACGAAGAGAAATAAATACTTGAACAATGAACGTACATACAATTGTCCGTTCATTGTTTTATTTCTGAGTTGAGTTGGTGATGTTATGAAAAAAGAAACGATAATCATTATAGCAACAGTCATAATTTTAATAATAGGCATTTTTATAAATTTAAGCTTTGCTTCGTCAATTATGAGTTTTAAAACGATATTTCATGCTTTATTACATAATGATCATTCGAAAGATACATTAATTATTAGAACGGTAAGACTACCAAGACTATTAGTTGCGATTATGGTTGGTGTGAGTTTAGCGCTAGCAGGTGCAATCATGCAAGGTATTACGAGAAATGCACTTGCTTCACCTCAAACATTTGGTATTAATGCCGGCGCTTCGTTAGTACTTGTTGCGGCATTAGTTTCCTTTCCTGATTATAATGGTAATCAAAGTGCGTATATTGGATTTATTGGTGCGATTTTAGGTGGCGTGATTGTGTATACCTTTATTTATGGACAAGAGAATAATCAAGTTCGTTTAGCATTAGCGGGTATGACCATTCATTTACTACTATCTTCAGTCACTGAAGTGTTGATATTAATGAACGAAAGCGCCACAGATATTCTATATTGGTTAACAGGTTCGTTAAACGGTAAAGATTGGGATAGTGTGGAAGTCTTATTACCATGGTTTGTAATCGGTACGATTATCACAATTATGTTAGCGAGACATTTAACGGTTATTTCACTTGGTGATGATTTAGCTACAGGTTTAGGCGTTTATAAGAAACTGATTTATATCGTATTTGGATTGATGGTTATTATTCTAGCTGGTTCATCAGTATCTGTTGCAGGTCCAATTGGCTTTGTAGGCTTAATTGCACCTCATATTTCTAAGAGGTTGATTAGAGGCGGTTATGAAAGACATATTATATTAACAGCACTCATTGGTGCAGTGTTACTCGTATATTCAGATGCGTTATCACATATTATTGCTTATCCTTATGAATCGCCTGTCGGAATTGTAACAGCTTTAATAGGCGGACCGTTCTTCCTTTACTTATGTAAAAATGGAAGGAGTGTTCAAAAAGGATGAAACTTAAATGGAAATATATCATCGTTTCACTCGTACTATTGATCTCATTATTTATTAATCTACAAGTAGGTTCTCAGTTTATAGGTACATCAAAGATTATATCTACATTTACTGGCTTTTCAGATGATTATGATTTTGTTGTATATAATTATCGATTGCCAAGAATGATTATTTCATTGATTGGTGGAGCCTTATTAGGTGTATCAGGTGCTATTGTCCAAAGTTTATTGAGAAATCCTTTAGCATCACCAGATATCATCGGTGTTACAAAAGGTGCAGGATTATTTGCAGTCGCACAAACATTATTGTTACCAGCACTACCATTTTATTTCTTAGGTATTGCTTCATTTATAGGTGCAGTTGTACTCATCATGCTTATTATGCTTATCGCTAAATTGTTCCAAGCAAGTACATACACCATTGCATTAATAGGTGTTGCTTTAAGTGCGATTTGTCAGGCAGGACTTCAATATTTCATGATTAGATATCCAGACAATATCAATACGACATTATTGTGGTTGTCAGGAAGTGTATGGGGACGTAATTATGATGACTTATGGTTCTTTATACCTGGCATAGTGGTGTTGCCGCTTATTTTCTTATTTGCTCGTAAAATTGACATATTAAGTTTAGGTGATGAATCTGCTGTCAGTTTAGGAGAAAAAGTATCACTAATTAGAAATGTATATCTTGTAATGGCAGCGATTTGTGTTGGAACTGTTGTGTCAGTAACAGGAACAATTGGCTTTATAGGCTTAATTGCACCTCATATAGCAAGACTATTAGCAGGACCGAAAGCCATTAAATTGTTACCATTGTCAGCTTTAATAGGTTCAATATTCTTATTAGTAGCAGACGCAATAGGTAAAGGATTGTTTCCTCCACTCGAAATTCCTGCAGGTGTAGTTACAGCCATTATTGGTGCCCCTTATTTCTTATATTTATTAAAAAAATCTCAAAGTGTATAGTGTGTTATTTAGCCGAAACAGTCATGATTGTTTCGGCTTTTTTGATAGGCATAAATATTTCTTGAAAAATATGGCTGTGATAACATTGCATTAAAAAAATATTAAGGAAGTGTAAGTATGTCTAATCAATCTGCTTTATTAGTTATGGATATGCAAAATGGTATTGTTGGTAGTTTATCTAATTCGAGTGAGATCATCGATAAAAACAAAAAGGCTATCGAAAGTGCTAGGAAACATCAAATTCCTGTCATTTTTGTGAGAGTAGCTTTTTCGAAAGGATTTCATGAAGTGTCACCTCACAACAAATCATTTTCACGAATTAAAGCAAGTGGACAACAAATGAGTGTGAATGATGCATCAACTCAAATTATAGACGAACTTGCACCAAATGAAGATGAAGTCGTTGTTACAAAACATCGCTTTAGTGCTTTTACAGGTAGTAATTTAGAAGTTTTATTGCGTGGTATGCAAGTTGATCACCTTATTTTAACAGGTGTTGTAACGAGTGGAGTTGTATTATCTACTTTAGTTGAAGCGGCAGATAAAGACTTTGAATTAACGGTCTTATCAGATGCGATGACAGACAGAGATATTGAAACACATCAATTTCTCATTGATAAAATTTTTCCTAGGTATGCGGAAGTAACTGAGACATTAGAATGGTCAAATACAATCGTATAGATAGGAGATAATTTTTATGCGTCAAGTTTCGAGTGAGGAAACCTTTAATACGAAACTATATCCACCAATGATATTAGGGTCAATATTGAATCCTATCAACTCTTCTATGTTAGCTGTTGCACTTATACCAATTGCACAAGCTTTTGATATACCTTTTTATCAAACGACATGGCTTGTGTCATCGTTATATTTAGCAACGAGTATTGGTCAACCGGTGATAGGTAAGCTTATAGATATATTTGGCCCTAGAGGGTTATTTTTATTTGCTACAAGTTTAGTAGGTGTAGCAAGTTTAATTGCGATTTTTACACCATCTTTTTATGGATTAGTATTAGCAAGATTTCTTATAGGTATTGGTACTTGTGCAGGTTATCCTTCAGCAATGTATTTAATCAGTTATGAGGGTAAGCGTACAGGTAAAGATAGTCCAAGTAAAATATTAACAATGTTATCGATATCCAATCAGACGATTTCTGTTATTGGTCCAACAATCGGTGGTTTGTTAATTCACAGTGGCGGTTGGCAAGCAATATTTTTAGTTAATGTTCCACTTTCCATTCTGTCATTCGTATTTGGATTTTTATATTATCCAAAAGTTGAAAGTCCGAAAAAATTAAATGCATTAAAAGAACAGATAGACTTTATAGGTATAACGTTGTTTACAATTACTTTAACAACATGGATGATTTTCTTTATGGAGCCAGATCAATCCATTTTTTATCTGTTTATAATTGGACTGTTCAGTTTGATTGCTTTTGTCATCATGGAACTCAAGTCTAAAAAACCATTCATTGATTTAAGAGTACTTGGTCATAATGGTGCCTTAAACAACACGTATGTAAGATCACTACTTACAGCAGTTATTTCTTATAGTGTGCTATACGGATATGTTCAATGGTTAGAAGAGGGTAGGGGATTGACTGCGGCACATGCAGGACTCATGATGATACCTCAATTCTTGGTTGGAATTTTTATGGCACAATTAACAGGCACAAGACTATCAATCAAATTCAAACTATATTTAGGAACAATTTGTGCACTCATAACAATGATAGGATTTCAATTCATACAAGCTGATACACCATTATGGATATTAATATTATTAGCTGCAATTTTCGGTGTGCCACAAGGATTATTAAATTTAGCAAACCAAAATGCACTTTATCATCAAGCGCCAAAATCAATGATAGGCATGTCAGCAGGATTATTAAGAACTGCGATGTATATCGGAGCAATCGTATCATCCACTCTCATCAGTACATTATTCAAAGGTGACCACATCACAAATGGCATACATGAATTAGGGTTATTCTGTATGCTAATAGGCCTAGTAATCATCATTCTAACCTTTGTCAGCAGACGGTCATTAAGCGCAAGGTAAGACTGCGGGTTGTCTGAAGTTAGAGAGAGGGTTGGGTAAGTTTTGGAGTGGATACTTAGAAAATGTCCTTTTATAATGGGGGAATCTATGTGTTAATGATTAAGTGAATATACAGAAATTAGAATCATGTGAGTTAAAGGCGGAATAAACTCACGAGATCGTGAAACATGTGAGTTAAAGGCAGAATAAACTCACATCTTTTACTAATTTACAAATTAAAGCTAAGACATTACCCAATTTCACATTCTCCATCAAAAAAAGAGCTAGGACACGTTTCCTAGCTCTTTTCATATTTATTTCATTTCTTTAAATGCTTTTAAGAATATTTCTCTTTGTTTTTCTAATGAAATTGGATCGTTATATTGTGTTTCTGATACATCAAATTTAACGACATGATCATTTTTCTTAGCTTCTGTGTTTGCCCAAACATTTGTATCTTCGAATGGTGCTTTTTGATCTCCGTTTGCTGCGATTACAACAAAGTCACCTAAATATTTATCGAATTCTTCTGGTGTTATTGAGATAGCATTTGTTTTTTCTGTTGCTTTCTTAAGGTCTTCTGGTTGTTTTAATCCCCAACCGCTATATAAGATTTCAGTACCTCGACCTAATTCATCACTGAATGCCATTAGTCCTTTTGGTGTTTGTTGTAAGACTGTCGCTGTTTTTCCTTTAATAAGTGGATCTAATTCTTCTCTATCATTTTTAAGTTTTTTATCCCATTCTTTAATCCACTCTTTGGCTTTATCTTCTTCGCCGACTAATTCTGCTAATTTAGTTGTATTATCTTTATATGTAGAAGTCATTGCATCAAATGTAACTGTAGGTGCAATTTTTTTTAGTTTATTAAGGTTTTTGTCTTGTGCACTCGTAATAATTAAGTCTGGTTTAGATTTCGCAACTTGTTCCACATTTGTTTGATCTATTTTCTTCGCATCTTTCGTAACATCTTTAAGTACTTTATTTTGATTAATAAATTCTGGTACCGCTACTGGAGTATGATCAAATTTAACTAATGCGCCGACATATGTTGGATGTAATACTGCAATTCGTTTAGGATCTTTTGGAACGTCAACTTTCTTACCATTATCCATCGTAAATGATTTTGTATCAGAGTTTGAATCTTTCTTACTGCTTGAATCTTTATTGTCATTGTTGTTCCCGCATGCTGCAACAGATAAAATTAACGTTAATACTAAAATTAATACCTTTTTCATTAAAAAGCCTCCCCAATTCATTGATATTGATAATCTTTCTCGATTGCACCAAAGTATAGTGATAATACAATAGGTTTTGCAAAATTTAAAGAGTGTAATTATTTGAATATCATATTTTTACCATGTATATTGAACGTAGTAAATTCAATTGGAAAGGAGTGAAGGCGTAATGGAA
The DNA here is from genome assembly GCF_022385935.1 of Mammaliicoccus sp. J-M41. NCBI lineage: Bacteria > Bacillati > Bacillota > Bacilli > Caryophanales > Staphylococcaceae > Mammaliicoccus > Mammaliicoccus sp. J-M41. The sequence continues at coordinate 18,687 of NZ_JAJNIR010000042.1, forward strand.
TGGCTCATAGGGTTATTAGGTGAAGAGATATTAATTAATTATGTTGCATTTAGCATACATTATTTCATTCCTGTGTTATTAACGCTCTTGTTTGTTTACTTGCAAATGCAGGCAAACATCAAGCTCCACAAAGATTGGATTGTAAGGTTTTCAACTGAATTAGAGGATCAATACATTTTCGAATGGATAGTCCCTATTTTAAGGTGGAGAACACGTTGCTTATCCAAAACCGTCGATGAAGAAGACGCTAGTCCAATATATTAACGCATAATTAATATATTGGAGGAGAAATTTTGAAAAAATTATATACAGTTTTAGCATTTTTAGCAGTATCGATTTTACTAAGTGGATGTGTACCACAAGAAGGTGGTGTGTTTTATACGTCATTAGTAGAACCATTCATTTATTTGATTAAATTCTTTGCATCATTCTTTAATAATAGTTACGGAATTGGCATTATCATCGTTACCATATGTGTAAGACTAATTGTTATGCCGTTTATGTTGCGTTCTTTTAAAGGACAGAAGAAAATGCAATTTAAAATGAAGAAAATAAAACCACAAATGGATGAAATTAATAAGAAGATGAAATCAGCTAAAGATGAACAAGAACGTGCACAATATAGCCAAGAAATGATGGCTTTATATAAGGAACATGGTATAAATCCTTTAGGTATGGGATGTTTACCAATGATTATACAGATGCCGATACTAATGGCGTTGTACTTTGCGATATCTCATAATGATGCACTTGCAAGTCATAGTTTCGCTTGGTTTAACCTAGGTACACCAAATATATTTATGGCACTGATTGCCGGAGCACTCTATTTATTACAAGCATATTTATCCACAAAATATTTACCAGAAGAATCTAATGGTCAAATGAAATACATCATGTATATCAGTCCAATTATGATATTTATTGTGAGTATGAGCACACCCGCAGCACTTCCATTATATTGGAGTGCAAGTGCGATCGTACTTATCGTTCAACAATATATATCTAATAAGTACTTTAATTATCACGAAGACGAACTTCAAACAAGTTCATAAATAACAAAAGACGCTCAATTTTTGAGCGTCTTTTTTGAATAAAAGAAATAAAAAATAATCATCACAACTTTAGCTAGTTAATGGTTATTTAAAAATAATTATACAGCTACCGTCAATTAAACGGGCTTGTAATTCTATTATAAATAAAATATTAGTATTTGTATAGATATAAGTTCGCTAAAATTTTATGTGTTTTTTATAGAATTAGAAAAACATATAATGGTATAATGATGTCACAAGCAAGTTGGGTAGATGGTGGTTAATCCAATCTAAGGAGGTTGATGCCTATGAAGGTATTTAAACAATCTTTAGAAAGGAGGACAGCCTTTGTTTTCTATTGAAATTGCAATGCAACTCAAAATAAGCATGAGTATATTAGTACTAATGTTTATTGAAGTAGTCATTGTAATTAATAAAAGACAAAAAAATAACCTTCTATTCGCTTTGACATGTATAGAAGGTTATTAAATTAATTATATGCAGTCACCGTCACTTAAACGGGCTTGTTGAGGTAACGTGTTCCAGCACGTTACCTTTATTTGATTATAGAATATCATGAAAAAATACAATTTGTCTAGTGACTTAAACACATGAAGCTGAATTCTTGAGCTTCTTTTTCTTTCTTCTCTTAATGATTTCATATGTAATTATAATGGCGAGAAGTATAATCATAGGATATATTCTATATTCATATGATAAGAATAATCTTACAAGAATTAATGATATGAAGTATAAGCTAAAGAATATGAGTTTTTTTAAGCTCAAACAAAGTATAAATTTCTAATTATCTTTTTATATTTTCTTAAATGCTCGTAAAGCCTTATTCTATGTGCTTTCGAGTATTTTTACTGTAGGAAGATACTTCACGTTTCTTTGCATATTTCCTCATGTCTTAGCTGTCAGAAGTGGTAAATAAGTAGTAAATTCATTTGTACTACTAAGCAACAAGACGCTCCTGTTGCTTCTCTTTATTCAAGCGTTTCATTTCTGCCATTGCAGAATCGAATGTTGCATGTGCGTAATAGTTCAGCGTCATGGCTATATTAGCATGTCCCATAATGTACTGTAATGCCTTTGGATTCATTCCTGCATTTGCATAGTTGGTACAGAATGTATGTCGCAAACTATGTGGAGTGATGTGTGGCAATTTATCCTCGTTATACTTATTGTATTTCTTAACAAGACCTTTCATCATGCCGTTGTAATCACTTGCCACTTTTGGATAGTTCTTTCTATTAAGAAAGAGGAAATCACTATATCCATCAATCTCAACACGCTTATCATTCTTTCGATTCGCTAACACTCGCTTAAATGCTTGATAGGCTTCTTCAACCATAGGAACTTGACGTTCGCCACTTTTGGTCTTTGGTGTTTCAATGTAGTACCCAATTTCAGTATCTCTCAATAGCTGATGGTCTATATTGACAAGACGATTCTCAAAATCTAAATCTGGAAGTGTCAAACCACCAAACTCTGAAATACGAAGACCTGTTTTTAAGAGTATCAGAATTTCATCATAATTTTTGCTGTAGGTTTTATCAGCTTTTGCAAAGGCTAACAGTTTTTCTTCCTGTTCTTCTGTTAGTACGGTCTTAGGGACAGTATCATCATCAAGAACTGCTTTCAGTTGAAAGTCAAATGGATTCTTCCGATCACAATCATCTTGTATAGCAATATAGAATGAAGCCTTTAAAGAACGTTTGTAGTTATTGATGGTTTGATAAGCATAACCATTTTCACTCATTCTAATAGCCCATTCTTTAGCGTCTGATGGCTTAATACTGTCAATACTTCTTACACCTAACTTGTCTTTCTTCAAAATATCCATAAGATATTTGCGTCCAGTTTCAGTGTTTTTTCTAACCTTTGGTCTTTGAGCGTTCTGTTTTGCGTAAAGCTGGCAGAGTGTCATTTTCTTTCCTACAACATCAATACCATCATGAATGTCTTTCTGTAACTCTGCGATTTTCTCTCTAAGTGAGATACAATCACGCTTTCCTGCTGGTACTCGGTCTGTAGCCACAAGTTTCCACGAGTAAACAAATTGCGGTTCTCCAAATGAATCTATATATTTGTATAAGTATCTTCCGTCTTTTCGTTGGCTCTCTCCAGTCTTTAAGATTCGACCTTTATTGTCACGTCTTTTTTCTGACATGGCATTTGCTCCTTTCCTTTATGGAAAGAGCCTTGATACGACTTAATACTATTTTATCATATACAAGACCCTTTGGCGACGCTAGATTGCGTCCAATGTATCTATAATTTTTTCAAATTGTTTTCGTTTAATCTGAATACGATTGCCATTCATAATCAGCCAATTTGCATTTTTATTTTCCTCTGCCAAGCGTCGTAGCTTGTTTTCGCCAATACGAAAATATTTTGACGCTTCTTCAATGGTTAGGGTATAACGTTCCCAAATAGGAATGTCAGTCTGCTTCATAAAATCCTCCTTTCCAAATCACTTATTTGGATTTCATAAAAGTTGTTTTACCAGCAATCGAACAGCTTTAGCAAAGCTCACGGGAGTTCCACCCCTGCATGGTTCTCATGTAGCCATACTCATTGCCTGCGACGGTTTTATCACGCTCGGACTATTGACTGTATGGGAGTATCATTATCACGATAAGAATGTCGTTGCAGGCAATCCTGCTAAAGATTGCTTCTCGGATCACTAACATGAATCGCTCGCTATCTTTATAAGATAGGTCATGGCGGTTAGTTCCGTTGGCTCTTTTCTTATCGAAACGTATTCGATTACTTTTATTCAGTTTTCAAAGAACAATGGCTCGTTAGCCTATCAAAACACATTGAAAGCTCAATATGCTTTGGTGGAATAACAAACCTCCCTGTTCGGGAAGCGTGGAATGGTTTAGCACGCTTCCACGAAAGGAGAGAGGATATTACTTAATTTCAAATGACAAAATCTTTGTAATCAGTCTGGTTTCCATTCTTCCACGTAAGACTTCATCAACGACCATACTTTGATTGCCATATTCATCTTTCATAAGTCGTAGGGAACGCTTCGTTATGTACCCTCTGTAATGATGTAGAATCTGGTTAATCGCTTCGGTATCGCCATCTGTTGCCTTTACAATGAGAGGAAAGGGAATCATAGGATATTGTGTTTTCATTCTTCAAATTCCTCCATAAACTTTTTAATTAAGGCTAGTCCACTGGTTCTATGCCGATAGACAGTAGAACGGTTCAATTTCAACAGGTCTGCAATTTCTGAATCGCTCATGTCCATAAAGTAAAACAGCAGTAGAATTTCACGTTTCTTGTCTGGCAACTCACGTAATGCTTCACTCAACAAATCATTTTCAACGCCTACTGATAACCCATTGAGTGTAAAAATCTGAAAGTCAGTTGAATAGTTATCTGTTGTCGCAAACTGGCTAACAAGATAATCGCCAACATCCGAAAAGGACACCTCACGCTTTGCAATCCTTGAAAGATAAAGCATATAATTCTTTCGCTCGTCTTCCATAGCACGTTTACAGATATTGGTATGTCAACAAAAACTTAGACAGAATTCATAAGTTTATAAGAGGTTGGTGTTTGATAATTTAATCCTGCATGTAACCTTTCATTGTTATACCAGTTTATATACATTTTTAATTCAATTTCTAATTGTTCTATCGTATAGAATCTTGTAGTATTTATGAATTCTGTCT
>NZ_JAJNIR010000043.1:0-22675 GCF_022385935.1 Mammaliicoccus sp. J-M41
TGGTTATGAACCAGCTTCTTTTACATGATCAAATTAAAGATAGAGTTATTAAGTATCTTGAATAACTTACACACTTAATTTGACAAAGCCGAACTTATAAATTTAAGTTCAGTTTGTCCACAGTCTTAAGCTAAGACATTACAAAATGCCTTAGCTTCTTTTCAATATTTTATTCACCTATAAAGTCTTGAATGACTGTTTCACATTTTTTAATGTGATCTTCACCCATTTTTTTCATTAAATAATAACTAATTGAACCAGCAACTGCTTGTCCAACTAATGGTACCCATCTTGATTGTTTTGCTGCTTCTCTTTTTACGACTGATCTAAATATAACTTTCACCATTGCATTCGTTACTTTTTGACCAATAAACTGGCTACCTCTCATTGCAGCTGATGTTAAAACTTTTTGTTTTAAATCATCTTGCATTTTATTAACTTGTTTATGACTTAATCCATAAATTTTATTAATATCTTCAATGATATCGCCCATTAATTTAATATCCATACCAACACCAAGTCCTGGGATTGGTACGACATTTGCAGCTGAAGACATTAATGACTTCTTATGAATAAGTTCTTCAGCTTTTTTTCTACGTTCTAACAATTCCTCTTGTGAAGTTGGTAATTCAGAACGCTTCTTTATTTCTTGTATACCAAATGCTTTATTGCCTGCTTTTGTCGTAATTTTATCGAAAATTCCCATTGTTTCCATTCTCCTCACAGTTCGATTATATTCAAACATTATTATAATAATATATACCCGAACTAGGAAATTTTAACCATTTATTTGTACGAATACGACTTTCAAGTATTTACTTGGTTTATAGTGTGGATGACTCTTGAAGTCTTTAGGCAATCCCATTACATCAGAAATTGTATAATCAACACCTAATTGATCTAATGTTTGATTAATCATTTTTTTGAATGCTTTTTGTGGAAAAGCACTTGAATTTGTACTTAACACTAAGTTACCATTCTCGTTTAATACTTCTAATGCTCCTTCAATTAATTCAGGATAGTTTTTCTGAACACTAAAAGTCTTTTTCTTATTACGTGCAAAGCTTGGTGGATCAATAACGACAACGTCATAACTTAAACCATGTCTTAAAGCATATTTGAAATAATCAAATACATCCATTATAAATATATGGTTCTGATTAAGATCCATTGTATTTAAACCAAAGTTTGCTTCAGTTAATGGTCTAGCTCTATTAGCTAAATCCACACTTGTAGTTGATCGAGCATTTTCACTCGCTGCAACTGAAAATGCACCCGTATAACTAAATAAATTCAATATATCTTTATCTTGACTATAGTGGTCTCTTAATTTTTTTCTAACATCTTTTTGATCTAAGAAAATACCTGTCATTGGCCCATCATCAAGATTAATATTATAGAACATATGGTTTTCTTCTATGACATATGGAAATTCTGGTGCTTCACCCGCTACGAAGTCTGACGCTGTTTCCATTCCTTTAAATCTTCTTTTCTCAAAAATTGATTTATATTCGAAGACTTCTTTAATTGCAGGTAATATTCTATCTTTTAATCGATATATCCCTACTGAGTACCACTGAACTAATAAATGACCATCATAATGATCGATTGTCAGTCCACCAATTCCATCGCCTTCAGCATTAAATAATCTATATGCATTGATTCCATCTACATTTTCATAATATGCTCTATCATTTTTAGCTTCTTCGAATAACTTTACAAAAAAGTTATGATCAATCTTTTCAGTTGAGTCTAATGATAATACCCAGCCTATACCTTTATTTTGTTCACCATAATAAGCAGTTGCAATGAATCTTTTACCTGCATCAACAAGTGCAACTAATTCACCTTCATCCATTTTAGGCATATCAAAAACGTCGTCTTTTTCAACTAGAGGATATCCTCTTAAATATTTATCTTCTTTTCCTTTTTTGAGCATTAATTGTTTCATTATATATTAGCCATCCTTTCGAAATGTCTCACATATTATAACGTATATTATTCAAAACACCAAAAAACAGAGTATTCCCCTTTAGAATACTCTGTTAACCGAATTTTATTAATCAAAATTTCCCCCAGAAAGTTTTGATCCCCTTATATGTAAACGCTTACTAAAGTTAGTATAAAGGATAAGATTATTCCACGCAATACATTTTTTGAATAAATTCATTAAAATAGTTTACTTATTACATATTTAAACTTTTAGATACGGCAATTGCTCGTGCAAATTATAAAATAAAAGACACTTTATTGAGCACATAGCGCTCAATAAAGTGTCTAATTATATCGTGTAAGATATTAAAATGATTTTTTCAAATGAATGATAAATGCAGGTGTCACAAATAATAATAGTAAAAATGAAATTGGTGTGATAAACACGGAAAATTGTGACGTTTGAATTGCTGATACAAAGAATGTCGTTGCAATTTCAAAGAATAATGCTGCAATGACAAACAACTTACCAAAATTATTTTTATTCTTATAATTTGTTGTGTAATTGAAGTATGCATATAAAATAATCAATAACATCATAATAAATAATGTTAACCATTCAAAAACGTATTGAATTTGAGATAATTTCCATTCACCTGATAAGAATAAACCATTACGGTTATTAAACTCTATAAATGTAAATAAGAATAAAACTACAGTACTTATCCATTCTATATAGCTTTTCTTTAACCATTTCGGTCTTCTCATCCATCTTGGAATATCGTCTTCTTCGATTTTAATAATTTCTTTCCATTTTTCATTACGGCGTTTTCTTTTAGCGATCGCCTCTTCAGAATTGAATTTTTCTAAAGTCGCCTGTTTGAAATTCTGTAATTTTTGGTAAAAACCTTCTGCTAAAGTATATATTTTTCTTGTTAAGCGGTTATTTTTAACTCTTGAATATCTTTCTTCATGAAATTGTTCAATGTCTTCATCACTTACAGGTAAAGATCTTCTTAAATATAAACTAATCCAAACTGACATTTGACTCAGACACCATAACAGAATGAAGAATAAGTTAACACTCATAACGTCTATAGGCTTTACATTTTGAGCATCGATATTATGGTTCATTGCAAATTGTGAAATGAAATAACATAATCCATATGAAATGATAATCCATAAATAATGTTTCTTTCGATGCATTGGATTTAGCTCATTTTTATAAACGACATATCCCACATGAATTGCAAATGGAATAATAAATAAGAAAGATGCAAAACTATATACTTGGAACATGGTCATCATAATAACAATCATTAAAATAATTGTCAGTCCGATATAAAATACAGAAATATCATAATCGTAATGCGTTGTTCTTCTTAAAGTACGTCCTACTAATAATACAAACACACCAAATAGCAATACGATAATTGCTGCGATAACTGGAAAGTTACCAATATAATGGTGCAATATTCTTACTAATTCATCAAAAAAAGCTACAAAAAAGTCCCAAATGTTATTGATATGGATATTACTTGAATCCCTGATATTATAGTCTTTAATACGCGGCGCATTAAAAAGTATAAGTAATCCAGTAATCAAAAGAAATATACCTATAATTCGACTAAAATGAACTTCCCAGCTTTTTTTCTTTATAGCCATGTTCTTCACCTCATTGAACATTATAATTGTTTCATTTTCAATTGTCTTTAATTATATTGAAAATCAGTCCCAAGTACTAGCAAGAAGTTTAATACTTATATGTAGTTGGGTATATAATAATATCATACATTTTAAAGGAGTGTTATTATGACTCATAATGATAAGCATAAAGAAGAAGCTGAAAAAGCTAAAAAGAAAGAACAAGAAAATAAGCAAGTCAACAACAAAGGCCAGGATGAAACTAAAGAAAATATACAAGACACATTTGAATAAATGAATTTCATCACCTATCTGGGAGCGAAATCGCAAATTTAGATATATTGCGATTTCGCTTCCGATTTTATTTTGAATTTATTTTAATAACTTATAAATCATTTATTTAAGAAATTAATTTCATTTTTATGATTTACTATTGACAAATAGATTAATAAGACTTATCGTATGGATAACAAATTAATAAATGCACTAGGGGTGTTTTGAAACTGAGACAGACATGAAAAGGTCTGAACCCTTTGTACCTGATCTAGATGATACTAGCGTAGGAAAGTGTTCGTAAATCATATAATATTCATTTTTAAATGATAACAATATTTTTGTGCGCTTCTATTTAGATATAGGAGTGCACATTTTTTTATTTAAAAGGAGAATTTAACATGTCAAAAAGATTAACGTTATCAGATATTTTAGTAACTGTATTAATTGGTGCTTTGTTTGCAATCATTTATAAGTTCTTATGGATACCTTATGAAATTTTAAAACCACTCGGTCTACACTTAGAACAATCTGTATATGGTGTATGGTTTATTGCAGCGATTGTCACTTATTTAATTATTCAAAAGCCTGGTGTTGCAATTCTTGCTGAATTTGCTGCCGGTGCTGGCGAAACGATTGTAATGGGTCAATTCGATATTCCAACATTTGTATACGCATTATTACAAGGTTTAGCTTGTGAAATCATCTTCTTAGCTGTTCGATATCAATATAGAAAATTATCAGTTGCTGTTATAGCTGGTATGGCTGCAGGTATTATTACGTTACCAATTGATTGGTTCTATAATTACTTAGGTGACGTTGCTTTATGGAATGTTATTTTAATGTTTACGATTAGAATTTTAAGTGGTGCAATCGTTGCTGGTGCATTAGGCTATGCAATTGTAAAAGCACTCGACCAAACTGGTGTTACGAAATTGTTCAGACCAGCATCTAAAAAAGATTATGACTTATTATAGGAGTTATTCAATTGTTATCACTAAAAAATTTAAGACTAAAGTATCCTGATGATGAACGCATTATATTTAAAAATTTAAACATCAATATTAATGATAAAGAAAAAGTACTGTTACTAGGTCCAAGTGGATCTGGTAAAAGTACATTATTAAATGTATTAAGCGGTATTATACCGAGATCGATGGACATACCGATGAAAGTAGATTCAATCGATATTGATTCACTTCCGGGTGTTATTTTCCAAGACCCAGATACTCAGTTTTGTATGCCTGAGATTAAAGAAGAATTAGCATTTGTGCTTGAGAATATGAACATCGAACCTGATAAAATGGACGGATTTATAAAAAATGCCATGAAACAGGTAAATTTAAATGCTGACCCTTCACTTAAAATCAATCGATTAAGTGGTGGTATGAAACAAAAATTAGCGATTGCTTCTATATTATTACAAGATACAAATACGTTATTTCTTGATGAACCGACAGCAATGCTTGATCATCAATCAACGACACAACTATGGGATTTGATTATGGAGCATTGGGATAATCAAACTGTTGTAATCGTAGAACATAAAGTTGATTATATTTGGAATTATGTTGATAGAGTTATTGTAATGAATGAAAATGGTGAAATCACACATGATAGTAAACCTCAAGATATATTAGATCATCATACAGACATTTTAAATGAATACGGTGTTTGGCACCCTAACTCATGGCAATATGCCCCAAAATTGTCTAACCAGACTGCTGAGCACAATCCGTTGTTAAATATAGAGCAGTTAGATGTACTACGTGGTCAAAAAAAACTATTTAGTATAGATGAATTAACGATTTCAAGTGGTGAATGGCTTACAATCACTGGACCAAATGGAACAGGTAAGACAACATTTTTAGAAACGATGATGCAGCTCATTAAATATAATGGTGAAATATTTTATAAAAACAAACAGATCAAAAAAGTAAAAGATGCTTCTAAACATATGTATTTCGTATATCAAAATCCGGAATTACAATTCATCGAAACATCTGTATATAACGAAATATTTATCAATTATGCTTATCAAGATAAACAAACAGCTCATGACAAGACCCAAGACATGTTGACATTATTAAAACTTAATCATGTGAAAGACCAACATCCTTTCGAATTATCAATAGGACAGAAAAAAAGATTAAGTGTCGCAACTGCATTAAGTACGAATTCTGAAATTATTTTACTTGATGAGCCAACATTCGGTTTAGACAGTCACAATACCTTTGAACTCATCAAATTATTTCATGAACGCGTTCAAAATGGTCAAACTATCTTAATGATTACGCACGAAAATGAGATTATTAATCGTTATGCTACTAGAAGATTGACAATCAAAGACGAGCAATTACACGTAAGCGGTGGTGAATCTCATGTTAACTAATTGGAAGAAATACCGTACTTTTATTGATGATGTGAATATTCTAACGAAACTTATTTTAGGTGTCATACTATTTTTCTATGCGATATTTATTCATCAATTTGATTTCATGCTTTATTTAACGATTATTATGTTCCTTTATCTAATCTTCATGAGCGGCGTGAGATGGTTACCACTATTAATCGTCATTGCTATCACTTTATTTTTCGGTCTCACCTCTTCCTTATTTATGATTTTTTATGGTGAAGGAAAAGAAACAATTTTCAAGTTCGGTATTATTAATATTACTGAAGAAAGCTTTTTGAGAGGTATTCACGTAACCATGCGTACACTAGTTATTTCGTTTTACGGCATGGTTATACCATTTACTTCGCAAATCATTTATGTGTTTTATAGTTTCATGCAACATTTAAAAGTAAAACCTAAAATCGCTTATGCTTTCATGGCTTCTATACGTATGATACCTCTTATGTTTAGTTCTTTTATGCAGTTAAGACAAGCTTTAAAGATGCGTTATGCAGTTATAGATAAAAGCAATCGCAAAGGCTTAAAATGGATACACCATTTACTCATTCCAACATTAAGTCAAAGTATAAGAAAGTCTCATAGGTTAGCTGTAGCGATGGAAGCAAAAGGATTCACAAACGGCAAAAGAACTTTCTATTATAAAGTACCTTTCACTAAAAATGATTTATATTTCATCCTAATGACGATTGCACTTGTTGCTATCGCATATTTATTAAATATTTATTTACCTATAACACACATTTCAGATATTCGATAACATTGCGTTATATTTGACCATACCTTTCCCTAAAAGAATGAAATATAGCGCAATGAAAAGGCTGAGACAAACTTTGTTGTCTCAGCCTTTAATTTATGATTTATATGCTTTTAATGCTTTATGTCCAATATCATTTCTATAGAATAGTTGTTCACTTTTAATATATTTGACTTGTTCATATGCATTTTTTTGAGCCGCTTCAATATTGTCACCTGTACCGATAACAATCATGACACGTCCACCATTATTTTCATACTTGCCTTCTGAATTTTTCTTCAAAGCACTCACAAAATATTGTTCTACATGCTCTAAACCTTCAACTGAATATCCTTTATCATAGCTACCTGGATATCCTTTAGATGCTAATACGACACCAACAACACTTTCATCTTTCCATTCTAATGTTAAAGGTTCTTTATGATACACCTTGTTTAATATTTCAATAAAATCAGAATCTAATTTAGTCAATAATACTTGTGCCTCTGGATCACCGAATCTTGCATTAAATTCAATTACTTTTGGTCCTTCTTTTGTTAAAATTGCGCCAATATAAATCAAACCAAAATAGTTAATGCCTTCACTCACTAAAGCATCAGCAATAGGTTGCGCGATTTTTTGATTCGTTTCTTTCAATACATCGTCAGTAATATGTGGCACTGGACAGTATGCACCCATACCACCAGTATTTGGCCCTTTATCACCATCGAATGCACGTTTATGATCTTGGGCGATACAATCAAATGGAACTGCATATGATTGATTTACAAATGTCATAACTGAATATTCTTCTCCATCAAGAAACTCTTCGAATACGACTTTCTCATGAGCTGTTTGATATAAAGTTTCTACGCCTTCTCTTGCTTCTTCACGTGTTAAAGCAACGATTACACCTTTTCCAGCTGCAAGTCCATCTTTTTTAAGCACGATAGGTATTTTACACTGCTCAACATAATTGATTGCTTCTTCTTTTGTTGTGATTGTCTTATATTCTGCAGTTGGTATATCATACTTTTCCATAATTTTTTTCGCAAATTCTTTAGAACCTTCTAATTGTGCTGCTTCTTTATTAGGTCCGAAGACTTTAGCATTTGTTTCCTCTAATACATCTGTCAAACCATCTATTAAAGGTTGTTCAGGTCCAATTATTACCCATTCAATATTGTTTTGTTCTACAAAAGATTTTATAGCTAAATGGTCATTTTCTTGAATATCCGATACAATTGTCGCAACTTCTTCCATTGCATCATTACCCGGAATGACAAATACTTCATTTACTAATTTAGACGATTGACATTTTTGAGCTAACGCATGTTCTCTTCCACCTGATCCTATAACAAGTACTTTCATATTGACCTCCTAATGTTTAAAGTGTCTCATACCAGTAAATACCATACTGATGCCATATTTATTTGCCATATCTATTGAATCTTGATCTTTAATAGATCCACCTGGTTGGATAATTGTTTTAATACCTGCTTTAGCAGCTGTTTCTACAGTGTCACCCATTGGGAAAAATCCATCTGAAGCTAAGGCTACATTTTCATTCATTTCGATTGCACGATCAATTGCTATTTTTGCAGAACCAACTCTATTCATTTGTCCAGCACCAACACCAACAGTTTGGTGATCGTTTGCTAGTACAATAGCATTACTTTTAACTGAGCGGACAACTTTCCATCCTAGTTCTAATGCTTTCCATTGTGCTTCAGTTGGTTCAACATCTGTAACGACTTTCATTTCTTCGCGCGTTAATGTTGCATTATCTTTATCTTGAACTAAATACCCACCTGAAACTGATACAAATTCTTGTTCATCTTGCGTTTCTGTCATATCAATTTCTAGTAATCTAATATTCTTCTTCGCTGTTAATACTTCTAACGCCTCTTCGTCATAGCTTGGCGCAATAATGACTTCCAAGAAAATAGAATGTAATTTCTCAGCTAAATCCTTTGTAACAGGTCTATTTAAAGCGACAATACCTCCAAATATAGATTGAGAATCCGCTTCATATGCATATTCGTATGCTTCTTCAATAGTTGCGCCAACACCAACTCCACATGGGTTCATATGTTTTACTGCAACAGCTGCAGGTTGTTCAAACTTTTTAATAAGTGATAATGTTGCATCGGCATCTTTAATGTTATTAAAGCTTAAAGCTTTACCATGTAATTGTTTAGCGCCAGCTAATGTATTCGGTTCGTTAGAAGTCTTTACAAAAGTAGCATTTTGTTGAGGGTTTTCTCCATATCTTAATGTTTCTGATGTATTTCCAAAGAATTCAACAATCGCATTATCATAATCATTTGTATGTTTAAATACTTTTACCATTAATGATTTACGATAATCTTCATCTAGTTTGTCAGAAGCAATACGTTCAATAACTTCATTATAATCAGAAGGATCTACGACTGTTGTAACAAATTTGAAGTTCTTTGCTGCTGCTCTTAGCATAGTTGGTCCACCGATATCGATGTTTTCAATTGCTTCATCTTCTGTTACATCTTCTTTCTTAACAGTTTCTTTAAATGGATATAAATTTACGACTACTAAGTCAATTAAGTCGATATCTTGTTCTTTTAATGCTGTTAAATGTTCAGGAATAGAACGATTTGCAAGAATCCCTCCATGTACACCTGGATGTAAAGTTTTGACTCTTCCATCCATTATTTCCGGAAAGTTTGTTAACTCTGAAACTGAATAAACTCCAATACCAGCATTTTCTAATGCCTTTTTAGTACCACCAGTTGAAAAGATTTTATAATCATTTTCTATTAATTTGCTTGCAAAATCTTCTATATTTGTTTTATCTGACACACTTAATATTGCATTCTTCATTTTGTAAAGACTCCTTTATTGAATAATTTCTTTCATAACACGTGGATATAATTCGTATTCTAAGTTCTGTATTCTTAATTGTAATGTCTCTCTCGTATCATCTGGATATACTTTACAGCTTAATTGATCGATGATTTCGCCAGTATCCATACCACTATCAACGTAATGAACAGTTGCTCCTGTAACACGTACGCCGTAATCTAATGCTTGCCCTACAGCGTCCTTACCAGGAAAACTTGGTAATATTGATGGATGTATATTCAACATTTTACCTTCATATTGTTTTAATAATGTAGGACCAACGATTTTCATATATCCTGCTAAAATAACCCAACTTACACGATCTTGAGCCAATCTCGTGAGTAGAGCTTCTTCATATTCTTTTTTACTATCGTAAGTTCTTGGATCAATGATATAAACTGGTAAATTAAAACGTCTTGCTCTTTCTATGCAAAAAGCATTAGGGTTATCTGTATACAATGCTGTTACTTCTATATGATCTAAATAACCTGCTTCGATATTTTCCATTATTTTTTCAAAATTTGATCCATTTCCTGATGCAAATACTGCTATTTTAATCATGATTGAACCCCCGTCAATTTGACCTGACCTGTTCCGTTTGAAATTTCACCAATTACATATGCTTCTTCATTTTTTGCTTTCAAGATATCTAATGTTTCTTGTGCATCTTCTTTATTGACGATAAGTACAAAGCCAATGCCCATATTAAACACATTATACATTTCCTGTGCTTCAATCTTTCCTTGCTCTTTTAACCAATGGAATATTTGTGGTACTTCATATGATTGAACATCGATATGTGCATCTTTATTTTCTGGAATAGCTCTTGGAATATTTTCAATAAATCCTCCACCAGTAATGTGTGACATACCTTTAACTTTTACTTTATCTAATACAGCAAGAACAGGTTTAACATATAACTTAGTTGGTTCAAGAAAAGTTTCTAAATACGTTCTCTCATCATCAAATGCATCATTTAAATTAATTTGACTTTCTTTAATTAAGTTTCTAACTAAACTGTAGCCGTTTGAATGAATACCGCTTGATGTAATACCAATTATGACGTCACCTTCTTCAACTTCACTGCCATCTATATAGTCATCTTTTTCAACAGCGCCAACACAAAATCCTGCGATATCATATTCTCCTTCATGGTACATTTCGCCCATTTCTGCAGTTTCTCCGCCGATTAATGCACAATTCGTTTCTTTACAACCGACAGATACACCTGAAACAATCGCTTCAATCGTTTCAGGATTTACTTTATTCGTCGCAATATAATCAAGGAAATACAAAGGCTCTGCGCCAGTCGTTAAAATATCATTCACACACATCGCAACTGCATCGATACCGATTGTGTCATGTTTGTTATAATCAATTGCGAGTTTAAGCTTTGTACCAACACCATCTGTTCCAGAAACAAGTACTGGTTTCTTCATATTTAATTGTGACAGATCAAATGCAGCACCAAAGCCACCTAAACCGCCTAGAACTTCCTTTCTCATTGTGCTTTGAACATGTGACTTCATTCTATTGACCGCTTCATAACCAGCTTCTATATCTACACCAGATGCTTTATATGCTTTCGACATTAAGATTACCCTCTTTATCAAAGTATTGTTTATTACTAGCTAAATAAGCTTTTTGACGTGGACTTAAGTTTTGATAATATCTTTCTTCATAGTCATAAAGACCTGCTGGATAGTCACCAGTAAAGCTTTCTACACATAATCCGTGATAAGGTACGTCTTTATCTAATCCTATTGATCGTATTAAGCCATCAACTGATAAATATGCAAGTGAATCTGCACCGATATAATCTCTGATTTCTTCAGGTGATTTATGTGCAGAAATCAGCTCAGCAGATGTCGACACATCAATTCCATAGAAACTTGGAAACATGAATTCTGGTGATGCGATACGTACATGAACTTCATTTGCTCCAGCGTCTTTTAACATTCTGACGATACGTTTACTTGTTGTCCCTCTCACAATAGAATCATCAACAAGCACAATATTTTTACCATGTACGATATCTTTTACAGCTGATAGTTTCACACGTACACCTTGTTCTCGTAATTCTTGTGTCGGTTGGATAAATGTTCTAGCGACATATTGGTTTTTTACAAGTCCCATTTCATAAGGTAAATGACTCTCTTCTGCAAAACCAGATGCTGCTGAAAGTGAAGAGTTTGGTACACCGATTACCATATCAGCATTTAAAGCCGGGCTTTCTTGAGCTAATTTTTTCCCTGATGCTTTACGAACTGCATGAACGTTCTTACCAGCAATTGTTGAGTCCGGTCTTGCAAAGTAAATATACTCCATCGCTGAAATTGCAGTCGTTGTTTCCGTTGTGTATGATTCAACTCTTATACCATCATCATTTATAACAATATACTCACCTGCATGAATATCTCTCACAAATTCTGCGCCAAGTACATCAATTGCACATGTCTCACTAGCAATGATATAAGCACCCGTCTTCATTCTACCTACAGCTAAAGGTCTTATTGCATTTGGGTCAACAGCGCCATATAATGCATCTTTTGTTAATAAAGCAAATGTGAAACCACCTTTAACTGTATTCAAACTTTCTTTCAATGCTTCCTCGAAAGTCGGCGCTTTACTTCTTCTTATAAGGTGCATAATCACTTCAGTATCAGAAGAAGAATGGAAAATGGCACCTTCTTGTTCTAATTCTTTTCTTAAGCTTTGTGCATTGACTAAGTTACCATTGTGGCAAACACCAACACTCATATCATAAAAGTGATATAAAAATGGTTGAATATTTTCAATTCCTTTATTGCCAGAAGTTGCATATCTTACATGCCCTATCGCATGTTGATTCCCTTTAAAACCTTCTAATTGTACATCCGTAATCGCATCAGATAATAAACCTAAACCTCTTTCACCTTTTAACTCGAAACCGTTTGAAGTTACAATTCCTGCACCTTCTTGACCTCTATGTTGTAAACTATGAAGCCCCATGTATGTGAGTTGTGCAGATTCTGGGTGATTCCAAATACCGAATACGCCGCATTCTTCATTTAAACTCTTGATTTCATGCATTGAGCTATTGCCCCTTTCAATTGCTCATTCAAATCAGATACATTGTATTTAATTTGAGCAGCATCATTTTTAATCGTAAATTGAGCATTATCAGTAACACGACCTATTTCAACGGCATCATCAATATCTATAGATTGTCCTTCTTTAACGACAACAATATATCTACCTTGAGTTTCACTAAATAATTGAGCATTTGTTACTGGTAACGTCACATCTAATCCTAAGTTAAAGTGTGTAGCTATTTTTGCAAGTCCAATAGCAAGGCCACCTTTACCAACAGCTTGTGTATGTGAAATTTTGCCTGAACGTATAGCATCTTTAATTTGTTCTCCACGTTTTACTTCTGCTGATAAATCAATTGAACTTGGTTCATGATTAACTTCTTTAAATAATAATTTTTCAACCTGACTGCCACCAAAGTCATCTTTTGTTTCTCCAACTACGTATACACGATCATTTACTTTTGGTTGATAATCATTTAAATACGTCACATCTTCAATTAAACCAACCATACCGACTACAGGTGTAGGGAAAATTGAAGTCCCTTTTGTTTCATTGTATAAAGAAACGTTACCTGATACGACAGGTGTATTTAAAGCTTCACAAGCTTCTGCCATTCCTTTAGTAGAATCTGCAAGTTGTTGGTATATATCTTTCTTCTCAGGAGAACCATAGTTTAAACAATCTGTCATTGCTAATGGTTTAGCACCTACAGAAATTAAATTTCTATATGCTTCTGCAACAACCATTTTTCCGCCTTCATATGGATTGTTATAAACATATCTAGCTTCTCCATCTATAGTAGAAGCTATCGCTTTATTTGTACCTTCCACTCTAACTACTCCAGCACTAATACCTGGCTTGATAATTGTATTGGCACCAACTTGTTGATCATATTGGTCATATGCGTAATGCTTAGATGCAATTGTTGGATGATTAATTAGTTTTTGGAATACTTCTTCTACATTGATTTCATCATATTGATTATCATTGTGTTTAAATTCTTTTGCTTCACCTTCTAGAATATAAACGGGTGCTTCATCAGCTAAAGGTTCAACAGGAATATCAGCGTATATTTCATCTTCATAAGATAAAACAAATCTATTTGTATCTGTTACTTCACCTATAACAGCAGAATCTAATTCATGATGATCAAATAAATCTAAGAATTTTTGTTCTGTACCTTTTTCAACTACTAATAACATACGTTCTTGTGTTTCTGAAAGCATCATTTCATATGGTGAGATACCTTCTTCTCTTGTTGGTACTTTCTCTAAATGAAGATGGATACCACTTTCACCTTTAGCTGCCATTTCAGAAGAAGATGACGTTAACCCTGCTGCACCCATATCTTGAATACCTACTAATTCAGGATAAGTAATTGCTTCTAAAGTTGCTTCCATTAATTTTTTACCTACAAATGGATCTCCTATTTGTACTGATGGTCTTTTACTTTCAGATGCTTCACTTAGTTCTTCAGATGCAAAAGTTGCACCGTGAATACCGTCTCTACCTGTTTTTAATCCAACGTAGATAACTGGGTTTCCGATACCTTTAGCAGTACCTTTTTGAATTTTGTCATGATCTATAATGCCAACACACATCGCATTAACAAGTGGATTACCATCATATCTTTCATCAAATTCAATCTCACCAGCTACTGTCGGTATACCGATACAGTTTCCATAACCACCGATACCTTTTACGACTCCACTAAACAATCTACGGTTTGTCTTATTAGATAACTCTCCAAATCTTAAACTATTTAATAATGAAATAGGTCTTGCTCCGATTGATACGATATCGCGGATTATACCACCAACACCTGTTGCGGCACCTTGATAAGGTTCAATTGCTGAAGGATGGTTATGAGATTCTACTTTAAATACGACTGCTTGATTATCACCGATATCTACAACACCAGCACCTTCACCTGGACCCATTAAGACATGTTCTCCAGAAGTAGGGAATTGTTTTAAAAATGGTTTAGAATGTTTATATGAGCAATGTTCACTCCACATTACCGAGAATATACCTATTTCAGTAAAGTTCGGTTTACGTCCTAAAATGCTTACGACCTTTTGATATTCTTCGTCCGTTAAACCCATATCTCTATATAAATATTCTTTTTCAATTTCTTCTATACTAGGTTCTAAAAACTTAGACATGTTGTTCCCTCCAACTTTCGATCATAGATTGAAATAATTTAACGCCACTATCTGAACCAAGTAATGTTTCCATGGCACGTTCTGGATGAGGCATCATCCCACAAACATTTCCTTCTTTATTCGTAATACCAGCTATATCTTTATATGAGCCGTTAGGATTATCGTTGTAAGTTAAAATAATTTGATTATGATTCACAAGTTCTTCGTATAATTCATCTGTACAATAATAGTGACCTTCTCCATGCGCAACAGGATAAATGACAGTTTCATCTTTTTCATACTGATGTGTGAATTTCGTTTCGTTATTCACGATTGTTAACGATTCATTTCTACTTACAAATAAATGACTGTCGTTATGTAACAATGCACCTGGTAACAAACCAACTTCTGTTAATATTTGGAACCCATTACATACGCCAAGTACTGGTTTACCTTCACTTGCAAGTCTTTTTACTTCACTAATAATTGGTGCTACGCGTGCCATTGCACCTGATCTTAAATAATCACCAAATGAGAAGCCTCCAGGTATTAACACACCATCAAAACCTTCAAGAGAAGTTTCTCTATAGTCTACATATGCCGCTTCGA
Organism: Mammaliicoccus sp. J-M41; assembly: GCF_022385935.1. Lineage (NCBI taxonomy): Bacteria > Bacillati > Bacillota > Bacilli > Caryophanales > Staphylococcaceae > Mammaliicoccus > Mammaliicoccus sp. J-M41. Next base: position 15,707 of record NZ_JAJNIR010000043.1, read on the forward strand.
CACCTGAATGTTTAGCAGCATTATACATATCACGATCGCAATTAGATCCTGGAAATACTAATACAGCTAATTTCATTATGCGTTCTCCTTATCTTCTAAGATTTTAAAACTATATTCTTCGATAACCGTATTGGCAAATAGCTTCTCACTTAAAGTATTAACGATATTCTTGATTGAATTTTCGTCTGTTTCGTCAACAGTCATGTAAATCACTTTACCAACTCTTATATCATTGACTTGTTCATAACCTAAATCATGTACCGCTCTATTTAAAGCTTGTCCTTGTGTATCTAATACTTGACCTTGTAACGTAATATGCAATTCAATCTTTTTCATTTTATAGTTCCTCCAATTTTTTGTAGAAAGTTTCGTAAGTATCAATTAATGAGCCTGTATCTTCTCTATATACATCTTTATCAAAGTTTTCTTTTGTTTCTTTGTCCCAAATTCTGCATGTATCTGGAGAAATTTCATCCGCTAATAAAATTTCACCATCAGATGTTATGCCAAATTCGATTTTGTAATCTACGAGTATTAAATTCATGTCATCCATAATTTCACTTAATACTTTATTTACTTTTAATGCTTCTTTTTTAATAGTTGATAATTCTTCTGATGAAGCAATATTCAATAATGACACGTGATCATCCGTGATAAGTGGATCATTTAACTCATCTTTCTTATAGAATAGTTCTAATAAAGGTTCTTTAAATTCATGTCCCTTTTCAAAACCTAGTCGTTTACAAATTGAACCTGCAGCAACATTTCGTACGACAACTTCTAATGGGAAAATTTCTACAGCTTTAACAAGTTGTTCTGTTTCAGAAATTTGTTCAACAAAGTGGCTCTCAACGCCTTTTTGTCGCAATATTCCAAATATTTTTGATGTAATTAAATTGTTTAAACGCCCTTTTCCAAGCATTTCATCTTTTTTAGCACCGTTTCCGGCAGTCACTTCATCTTTATATTCGATTCTCAAAATACCTTCTTGATCCGTATTGAAAACTCTTTTAGCTTTGCCTTCATAAAGTAATGACATATTAATCGTTCCGCCCTTCAAATAATTGATTAAATTGGTTTTCATCTTTATTTAAATCTGTTGATAATTTTGTAATATGTCCCATTTTACGGTTTACTTTATTGACCTTTTTACCGTAAATATGAACGTGCCATTCAGGATGCTCACTAAATACTTCTTGTAAATTCAACACATCTTGTCCTAGCAAGTTCATCATGATTGCTGGTTGTAATAAAGTAATCTTTTTCGGTAAATGCCATCCTGCAACTGCAAGTATATGTGTATCAAATTGCGAGTAATCACATGCTTCGATAGAGTAATGACCTGAATTATGTGGTCTAGGCGCAATTTCATTCACATAAAGTTTATGGTCTTCCGTTACAAAAAATTCAACTGTAAACGTTCCTACAAAATGTAGCTTCGTCATAATTTTTTGAACTTCTTGAATAGCTTGTTCTTCTAAATCTACTCTAGCCGGAACAACTGTCTTATATAAAATTTGGTTTCTATGTTCATTTTCTTGTAATGGAAAATAAACTGTATGATCATATATATCACGTGTAGCTGTTATGGATACTTCTTTATATAGAGGGAGATATTTTTCAACTACGCAAGGTGTATCAGTAATTAATTTCTTAGCTTCATCTAAATCTTCTTTAGATTGAATGACAAGCTGACCTTTACCGTCATATCCACCAAAGCGTGTCTTTATAATAAATGGATAGCCAATTGTTTCTATAGCTTCATTCAAGTCTTCTGTTGATTTAACTTCCATAAACGGTACAATTTGAACATTTGCACTTTCTAACGTTTGTTTTTCAGTTAAGCGATCTTGTAATAAAGCAACTGTTTGGCTCCCTTGAGGAATATTAAATTGATTGGAAAGTTTTTCTAACTGCTGTGCATCTATATTTTCAAATTCATAAGTTACAACTTTAGAGATGTCACCAAGCTGATTGAGTGCATCTATATCCGAAAATTCAGCGTTTATAAATTGGTGTGCTACAAATCTTGCAGGGCAATCTTCGTCAGGGTCTAAAACAGCAACTTGAAATCCCATTCTTTGAGCAGACTGAGCCATCATTTTACCTAATTGACCTCCACCGACAATACCTATCATGTCACCTGATTCTAGGTTATAATAAGTCATTTTGCATTTCCTCCACTTTATCGACTAAACTTTTTTCATAATTAACAAGTTGTTTTCTTACATTTTCATCTGTCATACCGATCATTCTTGCGGCTAAAATACCAGCATTTTTAGATCCGGCTTTTCCTATTGCAGTTGTTGCAACTGGTATCCCACCAGGCATTTGTACAATCGACAACAATGAATCCATACCTTTTAAGCTTTTTGATTCAATAGGTACACCAATCACTGGAACTGTTGTTAATGAAGCTACCATTCCTGGCAAATGTGCTGCCCCACCTGCTCCAGCAATAATAATATCTATATTACGATCAGTAGCATTTTTCGCAAAGTCAACCATTTCTAATGGTGTTCGATGTGCAGATACGACCTTTTTCTCATATTGAATATTAAAATATTCAAGCATATCGCATGCTTCTTTCATGATTGGCCAATCTGAAGAACTACCCATTATAACTGCCACTTTCATGTAGGTCACCCTTTCAAATAGTTGAAATATTTAATCTTTTCTGTGTATATTACAGATATAGCATAACAATTGATCATGCTATTTTCAATGAAAAAACGAACATTTTATATATTTTTTACAAAAAAGTTTGATTTATGTTCGTATTAAGGGCATAATTTTCATTGTATCAATCAATATAGTTCGATTATTAATAGGAGGCAATTTTCATGGTAGCTAAGATATTAGACGGTAGAGAAATAGCGAAGACTTACAGAGCAGGTCTTCAGGCAGAAGTAGAAAAGTTAAAAGAACATAACATCGTACCTAAATTAACGGTCATACTCGTTGGTAATGATGGCGCGAGTCAAAGTTATGTTAATTCTAAGAAAAAAGCAGCTGAAAAGATTGGTATGATTTCTGAAATTGTACATATGGATGAATCATCTACTGAAGAAGAAGTATTATCTGAACTCGATAGATTAAATAATGACGATTCAGTAAGTGGTATATTAGTCCAAGTTCCACTTCCAAAACAAGTTTCTGAAGCAAAAGTATTAGAAGCAATCAATCCTGACAAAGATGTAGATGGATTTAATCCTATAAATATTGGTAGATTATATACTGGAGAAAGAACATTTATCCCATGTACCCCACTAGGTATAATGGAAATTCTCAAACATGCAGATATTGACTTAAAAGGAAAAAACGTAGCCGTAATCGGTAGAAGTCATATTGTTGGTCAACCAGTTAGTAAATTATTAACAGATCAAGATGCAACTGTTACGTTATTACACTCAAAATCAACAAATACAGAAGAAGTCTTAAAACAAGCAGATGTAATCGTAAGTGCAGTTGGACGCGTACACCTCGTTACAAAAGACTTAGTAAAACCAGGAGCAGTCATTATCGATGTAGGTAACACACCAGATGAGAATGGTAAATTAAAAGGTGACGTCGATTTCGAAGCCGTTAAAGAAGTAGCTAGTGCAATCACACCAGTACCAGGCGGCGTCGGTCCATTAACAATTACTATGGTATTGAACAATACATTATTAGCTGAAAAATGGAAAAACGGACTTGAATAAAACTATAGTATAGAAAAAGCGGAACCCGATGACGGTTCCGCTTTTATTTATTGAGGTAGATGGATAGGCGCTAACTTCCATTATTCTGAATTGTGATAATTAGAAAGGCGCTCACTTAGTGACATTTTTCGGAATTCTGTCCCTAACAACGCCTCTTACGGACATTTCTCGGAATTCTGTCCCTAACGACCTCTCTTACGGACATTTCTCAGAATTCTGTCCCTAACAGCACCTCTTACGGACATTTCTCGGAATCATGTCCCTAACAATACAAAAAACACCACCCCATTATGCTGGTCATAATGGAATGGTGTTTTAAATACTTATATTACACGTTTGTGATACTCATTTTTGGACCAAATGGTTCGAAGTGAACATCTGCTTGGCCAATATTTAATTTTTCTAGCTCATCAAATATTGTATCCATAAATGTGATACCGCCACATAAATAGATGTCGACGTCTTCATTAATCCAATTGCTTAATTCATTGCTTGTTAAATATCCGTCTTTTTCTTTTAAATGATAAGTAACTTCTACATTTTCGTTCATTGCGTTTAATGCATCTACTTCTTCTTTAAATGGTACGTCTTTTTCTGCTTCATTAACATGTACGAAATGAACATTTCTACCTTTATATGCTTCATCTTCTAACATTGCTAGCATTGGTGTAACACCTGCGCCTGAAGATAATAGTAATAATTTTTTATCTTCATCTGATTCTACTTTGAAATCACCTGCTGGAGCTGAAAGTTCAATTGTATCTCCAACTGAATATTTATCATGTAAATCATGAGATACTAGACCTTTTTTCTCGCCTTCTCCTTCACGTTTTACAGCAAATCTTATTTTACCGTCATTTTTTACAGAGTAAATTGAGTAATGTCTTAATGCTAAATTATCATCGTTTGTTGGTTTAATACGTACAGTGATATATTGACCTGCAACAAGTTCAGGAATTTTAATGTTATCTACTGGTTCAACTTCGAATGATTTCATTGAAGTACCTTGGTCTTCGATATTTGTAATTTTAAATGATTTGAAGTCATCCCAAGCTGCTGCTTCGTACATTGCTTTTTCCATTTGGATAAATACGCCTGCGATTTCACCATATGCTTCTTCCCAAGCATTCATAATATCATCTGTAGCTGCATCGCCTAGAACTTCTTTAATTGCTTTTAATAAGAATTCACCAACAATTGGATAATGTTCTTCTTTAACTTGTAATGCACGGTGTTTATGTGCAATTTGATTTACGTTAGGAACGATTGCTTCTAAATGATCGATATGTTTTGCTGCTGCTAAAACTGTTTGTGCTAAAGCTGTTTGTTGTTTACCTTGTTTTTGGTTAGATTTATTAAATATGTTCAATAATTCTGGATGAGCTTCAAACATTCTTTGATAAAAGACTTTTGTAATTTCATTTCCGTATTGTTCTAATACTGGTACTGTTTGTTTTACGATTTCTTTAGTTTGTTCTGATAACATCAGAAGTCCCCCTCTAAAAGATATATTTTAAATACATGTTTAATTGTAAATAATTTCACAATGTTTATCAATACAGTTCGCAAAAAGTTTACAAAGTTGTCACTCTTTTAAAAATACATATATTGTTTGATTGTTTTTTAACCTTCAAATTAAGTATAATTAATATATTATAAGGAGGTTGAACTTTATGAAGCTCACCCAATACACGGATTATTCTTTACGTGTCCTCATGTATTTAGCTCAACAAAATAAACAATCTCAAATAGAAGAGATTTCAAACTTTTATGGCATATCAAAAAATCATTTAACAAAAGTCGTACATCAACTTGTTAAGTTAGAATACTTAAAATCTATAAGAGGAAGAAATGGTGGCATAATCCTCAATCAGTCCCCTAGTGATATTAATATAGGTAAACTTGTTAGACAGACTGAAGATCATTTTGAATTAGTAGAATGCTTTAATATGGAAACAAACACTTGTCCAATAGCATTAAATTGCGGATTAAAAGGTGCACTCAATCATGCTTTAATGGAGTACTTACGTACGCTTGATCAATATTATTTAAGTGATATCATTCCTAAAAACACCCTAAAAGACACTGTTTACACTACTTAAGTTAGGAAATCGGTCTAAAGGTCGATGTAAATGTGAAAATATTACGATAATATATCATTTAGTAAGGAAATGAAAAACGACACATGTTATTCTTTCCTTATAGCTTACAACAAAGGAGTACATAAAAAATGATGAATAAAATATTACAATCACTTACAGTACTTGGTGTTTCTGCTTCACTTGTTACACCTTCATTAACTGCGAGTGCTACTGTAAACAGCCTTCCACAAATTAAAGGTGTCGAGGGTGATGTTGTTGAAAAAGGTGCTGCCTACGATTCATTAAAAGGCATAAAAGCATATGATAAAGAAGATGGAGACTTAACAGATAAAATTAAAGTAACTGGTGACGTTGATACTTCTAAACTAGGTAAATACAAAGTACAATATAAAGTAACAGATTCTGATGGCGCATATAGAACAAAATGGCATTACGTATATGTTGTCAAAGAAGGTTCATTAAATGGTTCTAAAGACAACGATACTAAAGATAAGAATAAAGATGAATCTAAAGCTGAAGTAGCGTCTAACAAGAAGACTTCTACTAAAGATTTAGATGAAAACATGCCACTTATTACAGTGCCAACTAAAGATTTAGTTTATCAAGGTGACCACTTCGATCCGATGAAAGGTGTTAAAGCATCTGACAAAAAAGACGGAGACATCACTGACAAAGTAACGGTTAAAGGTGATATTGACACTTCTAAAACTGGTTTACAATACATCACTTACCACGTTAAAGATTCTGATGGCTACTACTACACATACAAAAGAGGCGTTTACGTAAACGATGCAGATTTAGCACCTAATCCTGAATTATCAGGTATTAAAGACGTTACAATCAAAAAAGGTCAAGACTTTGACTTATTAAAAGGTATAACTGCTAAAGATAAATCAGGTAAAGATTTAACGTCTGACATTGTTACAAGTGGTGAAGTAGACACTAGCAAACCAGGTAAATACAAAGTTGGTTACGCAGTATCAGATGCTGACGGTCATATCTCAGCTGAAGGTAGAACAATTACAGTAAAATAATCATATTTAAGCAAACCAAATGAAATCATTCATTTGGTTTGTTTCAGACTGTGGACAAACTGAACTTAAATTTATAAGTTCAGTTTGTTTTTTTGTATAGATTAATAATTTCCACTAAAATCATGATTAAAC
>NZ_JAJNIR010000044.1:0-22228 GCF_022385935.1 Mammaliicoccus sp. J-M41
TTTGAATTTAAAATCATATTTTTTCCTCATAAGAATGCACCCCAATAATTTGATTTGTTTAGGTCAAATATTTGGGTTCACATCAGACTTGGACAATCTCTTGGCTTAATTATGGCGTTAAGCCAAGACTCAGCTAACCTCCATACTTATCCAACATATTAGCCAAGAGATATTCATTACAAACACCACCCCCAAACCCCACAAAAAAAGACTGGCAACGCATCTTCTAAAGATTTGTTGCCAGTCTTCCTATTATTCATCATTGTATGAAGGTTCTAAGTTAAATATATTAATTTAGTTTTACCAAAGCTTGCCTTCTCCTAATCCTTTGGCTCCTGGTGCTGGATCTGTGAACATTTGTCCGATAGGGACTGTATATGCGATTAAGATAAGCAATACTGTCACGATGATTAAGAATCTCCAGTTCTCAACAAATTTAATGACTGGTTGTTCTTCGTCCAATGCTTCTGATACTGGATATTCTTCTTCGCCTTTAGGTGATAAGAAGGCTAAGTGTATAAACACCATTACGACTAATATTATAGAAATAAATAAAATTGTTCCCCCAACTGCTTGTAGTACTTGATATGGTATCCATTCAGCAGCTTGTTTAGCACCGCCATATTCTGAATATGTTGATCTTCTTGGTGCACCTTTTACTAATCCAACATAGTGCATCGCGCCACTCATAATTGTCATACCGATTGCCCAAGTATAACCTTGCATAAGTGCTAATTTATTTGTGAATTTAGTTAGTTTTCTACCTGTACAATGAGGTATTAACCAGTACATAATTCCGAAGAATGTCATGATGACTGCTGAAGCGATTGTTAAATGGAAGTGTCCAGTTACCCAAATTGTATTATGAATTAATCCGTTCATTTGTGCAGATGCGTTTACTAAACCACCTGCGCCACCTGGGATAAAGGCTAACATACCTAAGAATGGTAATACGAATCTTGCGTCATTCCATGGTAAAGATTTAAACCATGTGAATAATCCTTTATAGCCTTTAGAACGTCCGTAATTTTCAAATGTTGCAAACAGACTAAATGCTGTCATCATTGAAGGTATGACAACCATAAATGTTAATACAACTTGTAAGTATTTCCATGTATCATCAATACCTGGTTCAACTAATTGGTGGTGTATCCCAACTGGAATACTGAAGAATAAGAATAGCATAAATGACATTCTTGCTAAGTTGTCAGAGAATGCTTTTGCACCGATAATCTTTGGCACAATTGCATACCAACACATGTAAGCTGGTAACAACCAGAAATAAACAAGTGCATGACCAAAATACCAAAATAATGTTCTACTTAATGTTACGTCTACTCTTTCAACTAAACCTAATGACCAAGGAATTAATTGAAGAAGTACTGTCGCAGCAACACCTAATGAACATACAATCCACATTACCCCGTTAATAGCTACCATGTAGCTTAGTAGGGGAGATTTCTTACCTGGATTCTTCTTCTTAAATTCTACATATTTTAAAATTTGTCCAACTGTAGAAATCCAGCTACCTACAACAACAAGCGCCATACCAATATAGAAAATAGCATGTGCTTTTAATGGTGCATAAAAAGTATATAAAACAGTGGCTTTGTTTAATAGAACCATTGTTGCTGCCATGAGCGTTCCAATAATCATTACCCAAAATCCAACCCAACCGAACTTTCTTTGTACAGACGTTAAATGTCCAGATGTCTTAGCTACTGCAGAAAATTGAAAGCCTAAGATAAAGAAAGTTGTCAGTACTAATGCTAATACGATACCGTGCACTGTTAAGATTTGATAATAAGAAATTTGTTTAGGTAATTGTAAATATCCTGATCTTACTAATGTTTGTAACAAACCTGCTAATCCACCAAGGACTAAACAACCAATAGCTACATACATATGCGCCATCACAAGTCTGCTATCATTCTTATTTAATCGTGTTATCATTTTTTATCCACAACCTTTATCATCGACTTCATATCTGCATGTCCGATACCACAATATTCATTACAGATGATTAAATATTCGCGTTTCTCATTGAATGTCTTGTAATATTCACTAATATGTCCAGGTTCTAACATCATGTTGACGTTTGTGCCTGGTAAACTAAATCCATGCAAAGTATCTTTACTTGTCGCAATGATTTTTACTTTTGAACCTTTAGGAATTTCGACTTTACCCGGCTGATAATTGAAAGCTGAAGCAAGAATAACTAATTCATAGTCGTAATCTTTGCCGCTAACTTTGTGTAAACCTGGTTTGTTGAAAGGTTCGATTTGATCGACTTTATCAGGATTAACATAGTCTCTACCAGAAGCGGCTGGCGTGTGTCCATTATGCAAACCTGTAATCATCAAAATTGTTAAGAAAATGACTAATGAGCTAATGCCGACTTTTAGCCATACTTTTTCGTATTTATGCACAGATTTCACCCCTTAAATTCTTACTAAAAATAAAATAAAACAAATTACCCATAATACTGCAAAGATGCCTCCCAATGTGAAAACTGAATACAGTGTGCCTCTTAAATCCAGATCATCATGAGAGTGGTCATCAGTCTTCTTGTTTAGGTCATTATTTTGGACTGTCATTTTATTCATCCTTTCTTATATTCTCTTCATTATTTATAATAGAATAGAGATTAAATAATTAATGTGATGTAAATCACACTATTTAAATTATTTGTGTAAAAATAAAGGGGAATTAAAATGGATCGTAATCAAGCATCATTAGATTTACTTTATAAATTAAAAAAAGAAATTGAAAAGTCATCTAACCAACCATTAATTAAACAAATCAATGAAATGATTAAAAAAATATATAACGAACAATATACAGTGAGTTTTGTCGGACATTTTTCAGCAGGGAAATCTACATTAATTAATAAAGTTATCGGACAAAATATATTACCAAGTTCTCCTGTCCCTACGACAAGCAACACAGCACAACTGATTTCTTCAGATAAAAACAGCATTTCCGTTAATTTAAACAACAATCAATATACAGTTGTAGATAATCAAGAAGATGTTAAAAGGCTTAACACTGAAGATAGAGAAGTGGAATCTATCGAAATTGAATTTACATCAGATAAATTCAATAAAGGCTTTACTTTTCAAGATACACCTGGTGTCGATTCAATGAGTGACAATCATAGAGAAAGTGCTTTTCAATATTTGCTGACATCTAATTATGTATTTTATACAGTCGACTATAATCATGTGCAGTCGGATATGAATTTTAATTTTATTAAATCGTTAAACAAGCTGGATATTCCGGTTATATTGGTCGTCAACCAAGTCGATAAACATGACGAAGATGAAATCTCGTTTGATACATATAAAAATCGTGTTAACAAAGCCGTTACAGATTGGAAACTGAATTTAGAGAAGATATTTTATGTTTCTAAATATGATACGCCGAACAATGAGAAGCAGTTATTTAATCAATATATCCATCAGCTTGATCAACAACGTACGGAACACCAAGTATTTATTGACCGTGTGACGAATTACATTAAACAAGAACAGCTGAAATATATTAATCAACATATGGAAACGATTCTTTCTGATATTGATTCTACTGAAGAAACATTTGATGACGATTATCAAGCATACAAAGAGAAATTCAACGTCCAAAGTGAACAATCATTAATTCAAGATAAAGATCAGTTCACTTCAAATTTAAAAGAAAAGCGCAAAGAAATTTTAGATAACGCTTATTTGATGCCATATGAAATGCGAGAAACGATTCGTCAATATTTAGAAACAACGGCTAAGGACTATAAAGTTAAAGGATTATTTAATAAAGATAAGAAGAAAGCGATGATTCAAGATGAAACGCTTGAACAAGTGAAAGAAGCTTTAGACATCAAAATTCACGATGAAATTACGAAAGTATGGATTAAATCATTAGAGAACTTGAACAAATACATTCAAGATGCGGACTTATTCGAGAAAATCATCAACCAGCAATATACGATTAGTAAAGAAGAATTAAGTGATCATGTACAAGAGCAAACATCGATTACAAATGATTACGTGTTAATTTATTCTAAAGGCATTACAGAAATGATTAATCGAAAAATACGCAATGAAACAAATCAATTAATAGAAGAAATCGTTAATTCGAGTGAAGTGCATAACGAGTCTAATGAAGAAACGAATCAATTGAATGAATATGAAACATATGTTGAATTTAAGAATTTAAAAACATCACTTATCACAAACAATTATCAACATTATTATATTCATCTTGATGAATCTATCGATAAATTAATAGATAGACATTTCATTAATATAAATGAGCTTGACCTAGAAGATAAGAAAGAAGCGAAACAACAATACAAAGAAGTTCAAACGGAACATCAAGAAAATAACTTGCAACAACTTAAAGATCAAATCAATCATTTAAAGAAACTGCCTTTATTTGAAGGTGAAGTGCATAACATTGAAAGCCAAGTTGAAAGAATAGAGAATAACATCACAAAGATTGCTGTATTTGGAACATTTAGTGCAGGTAAGAGTAGTTTAATTAATGCTATTTTACAAAAGCCAGTGCTACTAAGTTCACCGAATCCAACGACAGCAAGTATTACTGAAATTAGCTACGGTACTGAACAAGAAGTGACATTTAAGACTTATGAGCAATTATTAGAAGAGATTAATCATATAACAGAGTTCGCCAATAAACAGTACTCAACAATTGAATCATTCATTGACGATAAAGATATTAAACAACATGCATCATTATCTAGTAATCATTTAGCATTCTTTGAAGCAATCGAGACGAACTTTAATCATTACAAAGATATCTTAAAAGAAGGCAAATCTGTCGCATTCGATATAGAAGAATTAGAAAAGTTAACAGCTGATGATACACATGCTGCATTTGTACACAAAATTAATTTAAGACTTGAAGAAGAATGGTTAAAAGACAAGATTATAATCGATTCACCAGGTCTTAATTCTAATAACCAAAGACATACGAGAGAGACTGAACAAATTATTGCATCAAGTGACTTAATTATTTATGTGAGTTATTATAATCATGCCTTTACTGATAAAGACGGTGAGTTCTTAACTTATATGCGTGATATGAATAATTTACAACAATCACAAGGTTTGAAATTTGTTATTAACGCCATTGATTTAGCAGAATCTGAAGAAGATAAACAAGCTGTTATATCTTACGTAGAATCATCATTAGATGCATTGAACATCAAACCAGAATGTTATCCAGTTTCAAGTAAACAAGCACTGAAATCACATGATGACGAGTTCAAACGACTTATGAACGCGTTAGATCACTTTGTTAAAGTTGAAAGTAAGCAAGTTCTAAAGTCACAAGTAGAATCTAGAATTAAACAACTGACGAATGAATTAGAACAAATGGTGCATACGTATAGACAAGATAAAGTACAACTTGAAAAGAGAAAATCAACTTTACTCAGTTATAAAGATAAACAGAACTTCACAAATCAAATTGTGATTAAATCACATCATCAACTGGAAAAAGAAATTCACGATCAACTGTATTACTTGAAAGACAGATTGAATATACAATTAAATGATATCGTCAAAAAACATTTCAATACATCGACCGTTACGGATCAATTTAAACAATCTCTTCAAATGAGTACGAAATATTATGTAGATGATTTAAATCAGAAATTAAGTTTGGAAAGCTCGCTTATCGTAGAAAGATTAAAGAATTTTTATGCGAGAACATTTGATGATTTATTAACACCAACAATTGTTGAATTAAATGATGCTTCTATTTTAATCTCTAAGTTTAAACATGAGTTTGAAAATGAAATTAATCCAGAACCGATTAGCATTCACGTTCAAGATATTGCGAAACAAACAATCAGTTCGGTGAGTAAGAAAGATTTAATTAAGACATCTAAAGTAAAAGAAACGCAAAATGCAATTTTAAATGATACAATGAAGCTTATCGACCATCCAATCGTGACGTTTAATGAAGCGTTAACTAATAATTTGGCACATTATGATACAATAGGTGAGTCGTACATCGATCAATATAATCAAGAGACGATTCATCTTATTGAAGATTACTTGTCTGTAAATATTGATAATGATGTCATAGAAAAAATCGAAAACGTCTTAAAAGAGATATAAAGGAGCATAATATGAGTAACAAAATATTATTAATAGATGGTATGGCTTTATTATTTAGACATTTTTATGCAACAAGCATTCATAAACAGTTTATGAGAGATTCTAAAGGAATTCCTACGAATGCTGTACAAGGATTTATTAGACATTCTTATACAGTAATCAATGATATTAAACCGACACATGTTGCCGTATGTTGGGATATGGGATCTAAGACTTTCAGAAATGATATGTTTGAAGCATATAAATCAAATAGGGTTGCACCACCTGAAGAAATGATTCCACAATTTGACCGAGCGAAAGAAATCGCTGAGAAATTAGGACTACTCAATTTAGGTATTACGAATTATGAAGCGGATGATGTCATTGGGACAATTAGTAAACGCGCTCAAGAAAAAGGGCATGAAACATATGTCGTGAGTGGTGACCGAGACTTATTACAATGTATAAATACAGATGTTGATATATGGCTGACGAAAAAAGGATTCAATATTTACAATAAATATGATATTCATAAGTTTAGAGAAGAATATGGTTTAGAGCCACATCAATTAGTAGATGTTAAAGCATTTATGGGTGACACAGCTGATGGTTATCCAGGTGTTAAAGGTATCGGTGAGAAAACAGCGATTAAATTGATACAACAATATCAATCTGTTGAAAATGTTCTTGAAAACATTAACGAATTAACAGCAGGACAACAAAAGAAAATCATCACGTATCGAGATGACTTAGCAATGTCGAAACAACTTGCTCAAATTCATACAGATGTACCATTAGAAACAGAAGATTTACTGAATCAAATGACATATCATCATGAAATCGAACAATCTATCGAAATCTGTAATGAACATGAATTATTCGTATCAAGTAAATATTTAACTACGAACTTCTTATAATTAAACGCAAAAAGCATATCACGCGCCGTCGTGATATGCTTTTTATTTATGCTTTAATTGTTTTCTTAAGGCAGTTTGTGCCAATTGATTGGCTTCTTTATTTTGAGCTCGTGGAATCCACTTTACAAATATTAAATCAAATTGACGTTCTAATTCTTTAAATAGCTCGAAATAGGGTTTGAACGTAGGATTTTTGACAAAATCTTTATCAATACTATCTGCAATTAATTTCGAATCTGTATAAATCAACGCATTACCAACTTCTAATTCAGTCGCATGTTGTATAGAGAAGATTAACGCTTCCCATTCAGCACAATGATTATCCATTTCACCTATATATGAAGTAAAATGATGTCTCGCATCATCCGTAATAATGACGCATGCACAACAACTCTCTCCAGGATTGCCTTTAGAAGAGGCGTCAAAATATATTTGCGGCATTTCAATCAACTCTTTCAAATTATTTACCTTCTCATCTAATTTACACGAACGATAAACAGACTTCAATAAATGGTCATAATATCTTTAATTCAGACTTAATAATTCTTCATCAAAATTGTACATAATATTACAAGTTGTAAAAATAGTATATATAAATTATAGAGTTATGGATAAATAGTATTTGAAATTGACATTAAAAGTGATATACTAATTCAGAACGAAATATAATTTTGTTCATATCTTATGTGTGGATAATCTTAACGGAAGGAGAGTTAGTTTCGCACGACCATTCACATATTAATAGTGTGCACTTCACTCATATATCTGAGATTCATTAATAGAATATATACTGAACACATTACTAATGAGATAGAGACAAAATAGTAACGGGGGAAACTCAGCCATAAGTAAAGTTGCCTTTTATGAAATTTTATAGTAAAGGGGCTTGCTAATGGATAAGCAACGGAAATTACAGAAGTTTAGTATCCGTAAGTACACGGTAGGAACGTGTTCGATACTAATCGGTACGCTTATATTCTTAGGCTTACCAACTCACGATGCATTTGCATCTGAAAATGTAATTCAAAAACATGCACAAGAAGAAAAAGCAGAAGGCAAATCAACAGATCCAGTTGAAGAAGCATCTGCAATCGAAGAATCATCAAATGTAGAAGAAACTAAAGAAATCGGTACAGCGGAAACACCAGCAGAACAACCACAAGAAGAAGCAACTACCGAAGCACCTGCAGTTGATGAAACAACACAAGATACAACAACTAACGAAGAATCAACTACAGAAGATAAATCAACTACAGAAGAAGCATCAACAGAAGAAGCAACAAAAGTTGATACAGTAGCACCAGAAGCTGCTAAAGTTGAAACTGCTGAAAAAGCAGAACAACCAAAAGCTGAATCAACAGAAGTAGCTAAAGAAGAAACTACTACTGAAGCAGCAACAGAAACTGCAGAACCAGCAGTTAATACTGTAGATGCAGTACAACCAGCAAGTGTTGAAGAAACACCTGCAGTAGATACACCGACAGTAGAAGCAACAGTTACAAATACAATTTCTGATGTAGATACAAGCAGCGTGTCATCTAAATCACTTGAAGACATTGTTAATGATCAAAACAAAGACAAAGTCGAAGCAACAACATTAGAACAACCTTCAAGACAAGCACCAAGATCAGGTGAAAGTTATGGAAGTGTGTTTAGAGCAGCAGAGCTTCAAACACGTAATGTAAGTAACTGGGTTGAGTACTTTAGAGCACTTGAAGACAAAAATGTTGGAACAATCAATTTCACTCAAGATATCTCAATGCCTGCTTCTACAAGAGGACCAGCAGGTGCGAAATATAATCACATTACATTAAGTAACAATCCAAGAGCGATAACTGTTAACTTAAATGGTCACGTATTCGATGCTAAAGATAACTTCATTGAAGTACCTGCAAATGGTAATAACCAACCAGCTTGGAATTTCACATTTAATAATGGTGAAATCAGAACAGCTAGTAGAACAAACAATGCAGCTGGCGGGAAAACAATGGTATTTTCGAGTTCAAAAATGGTTCACACGATCATGTGCTTAATTTAAGAAACATTACACATACTGGTGGAACATTAATTAATGACGATAAATTAGAAGTTAACTTACTAGAATCATTCACAAGTCATAACAATGGTGAAAGTGGTAAAGACAAAAACATTACTATAGGTGCAAATGTTATTAGATCATCTGAAAATAGTACTATCAACATGGATATGAGTACTAAAGGTAAAATCTTTAAAGTTTACGGAAGTAACAATAACACAACTAATGCAAGAAAATACCTCAACGGTAACCTTTCATTTGGTCATCATTCAACAGTTACTTTAAATACTTCATCAGAAAATCCATTTGATGAATATAATGCACATACAATCTTCTCAACTGAAGGAGATGGGGTCCGTATTGTTTTAGGTAACGATAGTACGATTAATTTAACTGGACAAGATATTTTTAGTTATGGTGTTGGCCAAGGATTAGGTAGTGACGGAGAATATGGTATGTTAAATACCGGACAAAGAACTACTATCAATATCAAGCAAAAAGGTAATGGTAACATTATAAACATGCACGGTGGTTCAGTTGTCAATATAGAAAGAGATGCCGTGTTCAATGCTGTATCTGAAAATAAACTAAATGGAGATGCTAGAAAAAATAACCTTATTGGTTTGAACTCTAACTCTACATTTAATGTACATGAAAATGCTGTATTTAAAGTTGATGCTAGAAACCATCAGATTGATGATAAAGGTAAAAAAGGTGGTAACAACCCTGTTATGACTTTACCTGTATCTGGTGCAACAAAATCAGCAGTAATTCTTAAAGAGAATTCAACTTTTGATATTAAATCAGATAATCCAGATTATCATTCTGAATTAATTGGATTTGGTAATGTTGGTGGCGGAAATGGTGAAAGAGGTATCTTCATTGAAGGTACAGTGAAATACTTCAACTTGCAACGTACTGGCATTGTTTCAGGTGGTGACGCAGGAACATACTTCCAACCTACTGGTAATGTGACACTTATATATGGAGATCTTACTAAAGACAATGTGCTTAAATGGTCTGGTAATCATGAGGTAAGAACTTGGGATGCTCGCCAGTTTAGTGGAAAAGGTATGTACGATTCAGATATTGATAGTAATGTTTCGCATATTTGGGAAAACATCTCAAATTTCTCATCAGTTGTAGCTGGTAAACACACAAAATCAGGTTCTACTACTGTAAACGAAGGAAAATCAACGCTTGAAAGTAATAACGGTTTATCAATTAAAGATCTTGATCTCGGTAGTAACCAACGTTTCTTATTGATTGGTAACACGGATGCCAAAGCAAATGATCCGAATTACGGAGAAGAATATAAAGAAACAAGTCCAGGTACTGCTACTGAATTACCTATTACTACACCTGAAAACAAACCATTACCAGATAATACGACATTCAAAATTCCAAAAAATGTTATTATTCCGGATGGTTGGACATTTTCATTTGATGATAAGGGTAATATAACTATTACACCTTCGGCTGATGCGAAAACTAATCATACTTATGATTTTCCGGTTGAAATTACTTACCCAGACGGTTCTACTGAAATCGTTCCTGTTAAAGTTGTAGTCGAAAAACCTGCTGACAAACCAGCTGGTAAGACTCAAGCTGATGACAATACACCTGGATATGGTTCTAAAGATCAAGGTCCAACTCCAGTTAAACCTGGTACATCAACTCATATCCCACAAACTGGTGATAAAGAGTTACCACCTGGTACGAAGTTTGAAGTACCTTCAGACAAAGTTCCAATTGGATGGACTGTAACTGTAGATCCTAACACTGGTGACATTACAGTTGTTCCACCTAAGAATGTAACACCTGGTACTAAAGTTGATATTCCAGTAACTGTTACTTACCCTGATGGTTCTAAACAAACTGTAACTGTTGGTGTTGTAGTTGAAAAAGCTTCTGATAACACAGATGCTGGTTCTAGCAATATGAATGGTATGGATAGCAAAGCTGCTGATCATGCTGGACATATGGCACAAACTGAACAACAACAAAGCACTAATGGTATGGAAAGTTCTAAAGATAACATGATGAATAAAGATAGCAAAGAACAAGCAAAAGTATTACCAGACACTGGTGAAACACCTGCTGAAAATGCTACTTTATTCGGAAGCTTATTCGCAGGACTTGGCTCATTATTCTTATTCGGTCGTCGTAAAAAAGAAGAAGAAGAACAATAAAATATAATGAGTAATAAGAGTCTGGAACATTAATGTTCCAGACTCTTCATTTTTAATTTTATTTAAAATAAAATGATTATTTTCATTTTTGTCTATACATATTTGAATTCAGATTAAAAAAGATTTATATACATATATTGAAATTGAAAGGAATGAAAGAACGTGAATGCTAAACAGCAAATTAAACAAATTATAAATGACCATTCTGATTGTGAAAGGTTATTTATAAGTATAGGCCATCCTAAAGTTAAAGCCGTTGTTAAAAGCTTTAAATTATCGAACAGTAATCAAATGATTAAATTTATCGAAACATATCGTAAGAAGAGTGGTAAAGCGGCTAAATGGATTAAAATTGATATTGTAACATCTGTTGAAGACATCCCATTTGAAGATTTAAAAGAAAACTTAGTTCATACAACTAGAAATCATGTTGAGTATGGTTTTGCATTAGATTCCAATTGGCATCCAGCATTTTTACCAGAAGAAATAAACAGCAATGCTTTTATTAGACCTACAAACGAGAAAGGGATATTCATACTTTCTGAGAAAAATATCAATCATTATTTAAGAAAGTATAAGAAGAATTATAATTTGTATTTACACAAAGATTATGATGGCAAAGTAGTTCAGAGATTCTATACAAAGAGTTTCTTTATTGAAGAAGAACAGGTTATAAATTTAGAACAAGAAGGTTACAAGAAAGGGTTAAGACCAATAGATAATCTTCCAGTTGAAATTAATCGTATGATTCATACGAATACAGATTATTTGATGAATCTTATACAAGATAATGGTAAGTATCATTATGGCTATTTTCCACACTTTGATATCAATATCAATACTTATAACAATTTATGTCATAGTTCGACAACATATGCATTTATTAAATCATTATCTTATTTGAAGAAGAATGTAAGTATAGCTAAGAAACCGATAGATTACATTATCAATCATTATTTATATAAACATGACGGTGCAACTTATGTATTTGATGACACACACTATATTAATGAGATTAAATTAGGTCAGAACGCTGCATTTATACTAGCTGTATGTGGTTATATACAATACGGTCGCTCTAATAAGAAGTATTTAAAAGTAGCTCAAAATGTTGCGAAAGGCTTATTAAATATGATTGATGAGAACGGAGAAACAACTCATGTGTTGAATTATCCAGATTTATCAGTTAAAGATTCATTTAGAGTCATTTATTATGAAGGTCAAGCAGCTTTAGCGTTATTAAAATTATATCAACTGGATCAAAATGAAGAATGGTTGAATACTGCCAAATTACTTTATGAAAAATTTATTCAAAAATCATATTGGAAACACCATGACTACTGGTTAAGTTATAGTACATAAGTATTGATTCAAATAGAACCAGAAGAAAAATATTATCAATTTGCTTTTCAAAATTTAGGAGAACATTTGAAGAATGTACAAAATCGTCAATCTACAGATCCATTATTACTAGGCATGTTAATGGCTACATATAATATAGTAGAAAGTGCGAAACAACATGACCAATCTGAGTTGATTAAACAATATATTGACGTTGATTTATTGGTTGATACGATTCATAGAAGAGCAGATTATATGAGAACAGGTTATTTTTATCCTGAAGTTGCAATGTATTTCCAAAATCCAGAGCGCATATTAGAGGCATTCTATATTAAACATGAAGGTTATCGTGTAGAGATAGATGATATCGAACATTATTTAACAAGTTATGTAGAGTATTTGAAGGTATTCCATCAATAAGAAAATCCTACCTTTTCCATTGAAATGGAGTAGGTAGGATTTTTATTGGATTTGTATGAAATTATTCGCTAATTTTACCATTTCTGTACATTGATTTAGCAATGTAACCAAACGGTACGTTAGATAAAGTTGTGATGAGTTTTAAGAAGTATGTCGTAAAGAATATTTCAAATACAACATTGTTCGGTAAGTTACCATAGAACGCAATCAATACAAAGATCGCTGTATCGACTATTGAACTGACAACTGTACTTCCGTAAGCTCTTATATAGAATGTTCTATCTGAAGAGAATTTCTTCTTAATTAATGTAAATAGTAATACATCTAAATGTTGACCAATGATATATGCAATGATGGATCCAAGTGCAATTCTTGGTACAATATTAAAGATTGTTTCTAGCGCTTCTTGAGAGATATCTTCCTGTGCAGGAATAAACGCTAATGAGCACTGTAATAATATAACCATGACGATTACTGAAGAAAATCCAAGCCAAACTGCTTTTCGTGCTTGTTTTCTACCATAGATATCGTTTAATATATCTGTTGCAAGATATATTGATGCGAACATAACATTTCCAAGTGTTGCACTAACTGAAAAGAGTTCTACTGTTTTAATAACCTGTATATTTGCTATAATAGTACCTATAGCAACCCAAACGAACAGGCCAGTTTTCCCAAAAAATCGGTATAGAACGAGCATCAATATAAACGTAACGAAGAAAGTTCCAATACCTATTAATTCATTATACATAACTTTGTTCCTCCTAAATTTTGATATAGCGGGTGTTTAGAAACCGCGATAATCGAACTTATCTATTATACGGCTCAAAGTTATAAAAATCAATAAGCTTTATCGTAAACAATTTGTATGATGAATGTTATAATAACGGTCTAGTAAGGGAGTGACACTCATTTTAGCTCAAGAAGAGAAACAAGCAATTAAACAAATAGATCAATTGATGGAAACATACTGTAAAGGGTGTTTATTAAAGACACATTATAGGGAAACTAAAGGTAAACACCAAGCACATCAGTATTGTATATCGGAATGTTCTATCGGTATACGCATTAAACAATTAGGTAACAAGTTGCAATAAGGAGGATATTATGGAAATTGTTAGAGTTGAACCGACACCAAGCCCAAATACGATGAAAATCGTTTTATCATTTAAGAAAGAAGATAGGTCTTCAAATACTTATACTGAAGTGAATGATCATAATCCAGAATTCATTAACCGTATTCTTCAATTAGATGGTATTAAATCTGTATTCCATGTTATGGACTTTATCGCTGTAGATAAGCGTCCAAAAGAAAACTGGGATACTTTACTTAAAGACGTTACAGCAGCCATCTCTGGTTCAGATCAAGAAGGGGACTTTGCTGAAAAAAAAGTAAACGAACATTTCGGTGAAGTAAAAGCTGAAGTCTTAAAATTTAAAGGTATACCTTATCAAATTAAATTAACAACTCAAGAAGAAGAAAAACGAAAACAACTTCCTGAAATTTATATTGATAGTATGCTAAAAGCGACAAAAGACTCAGATAATGTTGTCTTTTTAAGAAAATGGGAAGATTTAGGTGTACGTTACGGCGAAGTAGAGGAAGTATTAGCAACCGTTCAAGAAGAAATATTAGCTTTGTACCCTAAAGAGAAATTAGAGGCTTTAGTTGAAGAAGCTTTAACAAGTGACATTACCATTCCTGAAAAGCAATTTGTACATGTTGATAAAGAAACGTTTGAACAAGAAGAGGATTGGAAAGTAAAATTAAGAATGTTAAATGACTTTCCAACACCAACAGAAGACGATTATCCATTATTAGATGTCGCGTTAAATGATGAAAAGCCTCAAGTACGCAGAATGGCAATCGTACTATTAGGTATGATTGAATCAAAAGAAACATTACCTTATTTATACAAAGGTATGAAAGATAAAGTTGTTTCTGTTAGAAGAACAGCTGGTGACTGTTTAAGTGATTTAGGATTTAAAGAAGCATTACCAGTAATGATTGAAGCATTAGAAGACCCTCAGAAAATTGTAAGATGGCGTGCAGCTATGTTTATATTTGATGAAGGTGATGAAACTGCTTTAGAAGCATTGAAGAAAAGACAAGACGATCCAGCGTTCGATGTTAAATTGCAAGTACAAATGGCAATTGAAAGAATCGAAAATGGTGAAGAAGCATTAGGTTCTGTTTGGAAACAAATGGCTAATAGAAAGAAAGAGGGATAAAATATGAATGCATATGAACAATACATGAAAGAACTCGCTCAACCAATGAGAAGTGAATTAACTGGACAAGGCTTTGAAAGTTTAGAATCAGCAGAATCAGTTAAAGAATATATGGAGAACGCACAACCGAATGAAACAACATTTATCGTTGTAAACTCTGTATGTGGATGTGCAGCTGGTTTAGCACGTCCTGCAGCTGTTACAGTAGCTCAACAAAATGATAAAAAACCTTCTAGAATCGCTACAGTATTTGCTGGACAAGATAAAGAAGCAACTGAAACAATGAGAGAATATATCGCACAAGTACCATCAAGCCCATCAATGGCATTATTTAAAGGTAACGAGCTTAAGTACTTTATGCCACGTGAACATATTGAAGGAAGAGATATCCAAGAAATCTGTTTGGATATTAAAGACGCTTTTGATGAATACTGTGACTAATATTCGTATCACAACTGCCGTTAAGACAAATGCATCTCTCTACAAACAAGTAGAGGATGCATTTTCTGTGTTATCTAAATTAGCATCCATTCAGAATGTTCAAATCATTAAACGAAGAAAATTAACGATTAATCAATTATTTCAACGAGAAACGACACCATTAATTGTATTTGAAAGTAGTGGACCTAAACTCTATTTCACACCAGATACACCGATATATTTTCACTTAGATACTGTCAAAGTTAAATTGCATATAATGAAACAACATAAGATGCCAGTACTAATTGAAATGTTAGATGAAATAACATCAGACTTTACAACATTTAATTTCATAGATGGCACAATGGGATTTGGACGAGATACGTATTTAATATTAAAGCATTATCAGCAAGCAAATATATATGCAATAGAACAAAATCCACTTATCCATTATGTCATTTCTGAAGGCATGAAACGCTATTTAACGGAAGACGAATTAAGACGAATCCATTATATAAATGATGATTATCACAATTGGGTCGAACAACATTCAGAATTGGTAGATATCTTATATTTAGATCATATGTTTGAACAAACACTTGATGAAGACGATAGAATGGGGGAACTTTCACGAAATATTGAAATACCTTCAGAAATCAAAAGTGTATCGGGGTTCAAATATTTAATCGTAAAAGCACATTATAAAAGCGAGATTTTCAAAAAGTTTAATACAATACAATGTATAAGGAAAAGCACTAAAACACATTATGGACTGAGAATAAATCGAGGTTATAAATTTGAGTGATGGACGTAATCATTTAAAAATACAAAAACTGGGACAAAAGATTGTCCCAGTTTTTGTATATTACCCCTTATTGATACTATTCTGTAATGCACATACTAATCATATAGCATAATAATAAGAAGAACCCTAAAGTAGCAAAAATTTCATTCATTGAAATAGCCTCCTTCATTTTGTTAGCACTTTATTAATTTATATCCATTATACCTAATAATCGTGAAATTTTCTATATTATATCAGTAGTAAATTACCGTTATTTTCGTTAATATAGTAACAGGAGAATATGAAAAAGAGGTGCTCAAATGAATAATTTTGATAAAGCGTATCACGATTTATGTAAAAGGGTATTAGAAGAAGGCGAGAATAAGGACGATAGAACGGGTACGGGTACGATTTCTATATTTGGTCACCAAATGAGATTTGATTTATCTGAAGGTTTTCCGTTATTAACAACTAAAAAGGTTTCTTTTAAATTAATTGCAACTGAGCTTTTATGGTTTATTAAAGGCGATACAAATATAAGATATTTATTACAATATAAGAATAACATTTGGAACGAGTGGGCTTTCAAGAAATGGGTTGAAAGTAATGACTATGATGGTCCTGATATGACGGACTTTGGTCGCCGTTCTTTAGTAGATGATGAATTTAATGAACAATATAAAGCGCAACTTGCGATATTCAAAGATAAGATTCTGAATGATGATGATTTTATGATAAAATACGGTGACTTAGGCAATGTTTATGGTAAACAATGGAGAGATTGGAAAGATCAAGATGGTAAACGATTTGACCAACTTAAGACTTTAATTGAAAACATTAAACAAAATCCTAATTCAAGACGCCATATTATTTCTGCTTGGAACCCAACTGAAATAGATACGATGGCATTACCACCATGTCATACATTATTCCAATTTTATGTGAAAGACGGAAAATTAAGCTGTCAATTATATCAACGAAGTGCAGATATTTTCTTAGGTGTACCTTTTAATATTGCGAGTTATAGCTTATTAACTCATTTAATTGCGAAAGAATGTGGTTTAGAAGTAGGCGAGTTTGTCCATACGTTTGGTGACGCGCATATTTATAAAAACCATATAGACGCAATAAATGAACAACTTTCAAGAGATTCTTACGATGCACCTAAACTTAATATCAACACAGATAAATCATTGTTTGATATTGAATACGAAGATTTAGAAATTGACGGTTATGAATCACATCCAAGTATTAAAGCACCTATTGCAGTTTAAAAAGGAGTAATTTAAATGAAATCAATTATAGTTTGTCATGATCAAAATCGCGTAATTGGCTTAGACAACAAAATGCCATGGCATTTACCAAATGACTTAAAAAGAGTTAAAGCATTGACGACTGGAAATACGATCGTGATGGGAAGAAAAACATTTGATTCTTTAGGTAAGCCATTACCGAATAGACGTAATGTTGTATTAACGACAAATCCATCTTTTGAACACGAAGGTGTCGATGTGATTCATTCTTTAGATGAAATCGATCAACTTGATGGACATATCTTTATCTTTGGTGGTCAAGGACTTTATGAACAAATGATGGACCGCGTTGACGATATGTATGTAACAGTAATAGAAGATAAGTTTCAAGGTGATGCCTTTTTCCCTCCATACGACTTCAAAGATTGGACGGTTCTTTCATCTGAATCTGGCGAACTCGATGAAAAAAACACTTTACCACACACTTATATGCATTTGGAAAGGAAAAAATAGTATGTTAAGAACGACGAAAACAATCGGTTATATTATAGGTTATGCAGCACTTGTGTCTTCACAATTAAACAAAGTTAAACATAAGAAGTCATTGATTAATGATGTCCGCAAACAAGATGAAATGATCTTTTTATATGCAAAAAGATGGGCTTCACGCATTCTAGATTCAGCTGGTGTTACAACACACTTGTCTGGCAATACAGAACCATTTGATGAGCCTGTATTATACATTTCAAATCATGAAGGTAATTTTGATATTCCTGTATTAATTACTCATTTACCACAACCATTTGGATTTATTTCAAAGACAGAAGTTCAAAAAATTCCGTTTTTAAGTCCATGGATGGAAGAAATGAATTGTATATATTTAGATCGTTCAAATAGACGCGCAAGTTTACAAATGATAAAAGATGGTATTAACAAATTAAAAGAACAACATTCTTTATTAATTTTTCCTGAAGGTAGTAGAAGTAAAGGCGGAGAAATGCAAGAATTTAAAGCAGGTTCTTTTAAATTAGCTAAATCAGCTAAAGTTAAAATTGTACCTATTGCGATTTATGGGACATCTAAAATCATGGAAGCTCAAGATTCTAAAAAAATGGTCCCTGGTGATGTTTATGTACACATTCTAGACCCAATTGAGCCTTCTATTTTTGAAGATAAGACCATGCAAGAAGTAAGTCAATTTGTACAAGGAAAAATTAGTAATACTGTTCAATCATTAAAGGAGAATCATTATGTCAAAAATTAAAATAGTTGTTGATTCGACGACAGATTTATCAGCAGACTTTTTAGAAGAAAATAACATTACTGTCGTACCCCTAAATATACTAATCGATGGTGTTACGTACGTAGACCAAGAGGATATTAGCTCAACTGAATTTCTAGAAAAAATGAAAGATGCTAAAGAACTACCTAAAACAAGTCAGCCACCAATTGGTAAAATTGTTGAAACATATGACGCATTAGGAGCAGATGGTTCTGAAATTATTAGTATTCACATGACTTCTGAGTTATCAGGTACATTTAGTGCAGCTCAACAGGCAGCACAAATGACAGAAAGTAAAGTTACTGTTGTGGATAGTCAATTCATTTCATTAGCATATGGATTCCAAATTGAAGAAGTCGTGAAGATGATTAACGCTGGTAAAACTGTTGAAGAAATCGTCGAAGAAATTGAAGTGATTAAAAATAATTTAAGACTATTTGTGGTCATTGGTAATATCGACAACTTAATTAAAGGTGGTAGAATCGGTAAAGCGAAAGGCTTACTCGGTTCATTGATGAATATTAAACCAATTGGCAAATTGATTAACGGAAAAATCGAAATGATGCATAACGCAAGAACACAAAATGCAATTGTTAAATATTTAATGAAAGAATTAGATGTCTTCTTAGAGAATAAAGAACTTATTAAAATTGGTATTGCAGATGCGAATGCAGAACAATTGATGACGAAATTGATGAATACAATTAAAGAAAAGAAAAATTTCCACTTGTTTGATACTGCAGTGACGACACCAGTCGTTTCAACACATACTGGTGAAGGTGCTATTGGCGTGTTCTTCTATGGAAAATAAACATTGGATGAATCATAGAGCTTGGTTTTACGCTTTTATTATATTAATTATTCTAATACTTGGTGCTCTAGCTTATGTATGGTCTCAAATTTCAGACGATACAAACCATCCAACCATAAACACAGAACAAACTAAGAAAGATTTCACCATTTCTTTTGATAATGCACAATTAGAATCGTTAATGAATGCTTCTATGAAAGATTATGATATTCAATCACGCATCACTAAGAAATCATTGTCATTTGATACGCGTACTAAAATTTTAGGTAAAGATATTGATATTACACTTCAAACGAAACCTAAAAAATTAAATAACGATATAATCTATTTCAAAATTCAATCGATAGATATTGGTAAATTAAATATTTCAAATCCATTTATTTTATCTCAAATCAAAAAATATAGTGAACTTCCACCATATATTCATGTAAATCCTAAAGATGAATCATTCAATTTATCTTTAGATCAGTTGGATATTGATAATGTTGAGTCTATACAAATTCAAACATTAGATATTTTAGACAAAAAATGGTACTTTGATATTAAGTTAAAGTAACTTAACATCATTAAAGGAGGTACAACTATGGCATATGCAACGTTAGCTGGGGGATGTTTTTGGTGTTTAGTTAAACCTTTCAATGAATTCCCTGGTATTATTGAAGTGACTTCCGGATATAGTGGTGGTCATGTTGAAAATCCAACTTATGAGGAAGTTTGTACAAATCAAACTGGTCATGTTGAAGCAGTTCAAATTGAATACAATGAAGATGAAACAGACTTTGAAGCTATTTTAGATATATACTTTAAGACTTTTGATCCAACAGATAACAAAGGTCAGTTCTTTGATAGAGGCGAAAGTTATGAACCTGTTATTTTCTATCACGACAAAGAACAAGAAGAAATAGCACATAACAAAATCAATCAATTAAATGAACAAAATATTTTTGATAAACCAGTCATTACGCCAGTTAAACCGTACAAGAACTTTTACCCTGCGGAAGAATACCATCAAGATTATTACTTGAAGAATCCTGCACATTATCAAGGGTATCAACAAGGTTCTGGACGTAAAGCATTTATAGAAAAGTATTGGGGGCGTTAAAATGCTTAAAAAAAGTAAAGATGAATTAAATGAAATGGAATATCTCGTAACACAACAAAATGGTACAGAACCACCTTTTCAAAATGAATATTGGAATCACTTTGAAAAAGGTATTTATGTAGATAAATTATCTGGTAAGCCATTATTCACTTCAGAAGAAAAATTTGAATCTGATTGTGGTTGGCCAAGTTTTTCAAAAGCGTTAGATGATGAAGAAATTATCGAACTTGTTGATAAAACACATGGTATGATCAGAACTGAAGTACGCTCTGAAGATTCAGATAGTCATTTAGGTCATGTCTTTAATGACGGTCCTAAAGAATCTGGTGGCTTAAGATATTGTATTAATTCAGCTGCTGTACAATTTATTCCATATGATAAATTAGAAGATTTAGGGTATGGAGAATTAGTAAATCATTTTAAAAATTAGAGGAGTCGATTGTAATGTTTAAAAAATTATTTGGCGGTAACAAATCAAAAGATACAAATGTTGAAGTATTTGCACCAATTTCAGGTGAATATGTAGCAATTGAAGATATTCCAGATCCAGTATTTGCTCAAAAGATGATGGGTGAAGGATTCGGCATTAAACCAACAGAAGGTGTAGTAGTAGCACCATTTGATGGAGAAGTTGTGAATGTATTCAAACCTTCAAATCACGCTGTAGGTATTAAAGCAGCTAACGGATTAGAAGTATTGGTACACGTAGGTTTAGAAACTGTTCAATTAGGTGGAGAAGGCTTTGAAGCACTTGTTAATACTGGTGATACAGTTAAACAAGGCGATGAGTTATTAAAATTCGACATTGAAACAATCGAATCAAAAGTAAAATCAGTAATCAGTCCTGTGATTATTACAAACACAGATGACGCTGAAGAAATTAATATCGAAAAATTAGAAAGTCTAGTTAAAGGTGAAACTAAGGCTATTGATGTGAAAATGAAATAAATGAAACAATATTCTTTCTATCAATACGCACTAACAAAGCGAAGTGAAAAAAGCGAAGTAGGTAAGTTGGCAGATTTAATCTTCCAAGACTTATCATTTCCTAAATTCACAAACGATTACCACACACTTTCAGATTACTTAGAAACAGAAGCCATGTTCACACAACCAATGAGCGTCTTCGATGATTTATTCGAATCATACGAAGAGTGGTTGAAATTCTAAGGTAAAATAAAACACCTCATTTTCAAGTGGGGCACTGCACCCTTACTAAGGGAGCACAATAAAAACACTATTTTCTAGGCTGCTAATTCCCTATATTCTATAGGGGATAAGTAGCCTAGTTTTTGTTGAATTCTAACTTTATTATAG
>NZ_JAJNIR010000045.1:0-20260 GCF_022385935.1 Mammaliicoccus sp. J-M41
TAAACTTCAAAACAAATATAGTTGTTCGATTCATTAAAAACCAAAGGTTGATTACATACTAAAGATATTACACAAACATATGGACTTGACTCCTAACAACATCTCTTATGGACATTTCTCAGAATTCTGTCCCTAACAACACCTCTTACTGACATTTCTCAGGATTCTGTCCCTAACAACGCCTCTTACGGACACTTCTCGGAATTTTGTCCCTAACAGCACCCGTTATACTCACGATATGAACATTTTTCCTTATTAATTCGTTCACTTTGCTGTTTCCCACACCAAAGTGTTTTTATTTATATGATTTAACTGTTAAAATAAATTATATTTGACAAGAAAGTTGTGAGTAAATGAAACCTTTTAAAAAGAAACAAAGTCGGCAAATAACGCTTCCTTTATATAAGTTATTCATTATATTATTTGTTACGGTCTTATTAACGGCTGTTGTGACGTTTGCTTCGTATAAATTCGGTTTATACTTTGGCAATGATCAACAAAAAGAACTTAACAAAATTGAAGAGGCTTATAAACAAATTAATAATGACTATTACAAAGATGTTGATGACGACAAATTAACACAAGGCGCTATTGATGGTATGATCAAATCTTTAGATGATCCTTACAGTGAATACATATCCGCTAAAGATACAACAAGCTATAACGAAGAAATTTCTGGTGATTTTGTTGGAATTGGTGCAGAGATGGAAATGCACGATGGCTACGTTAGAATTACGAGTCCTATGAAAGATTCTCCTGCTGAAAAAGCTGGCGTAAAATCTTTAGACGTCATTACGAAAGTTGACGATGAATCGATTAAAAATAAATCTTTAAATGAAATTGTTAAAAAAGTAAGAGGTAAAAAGGGTACTACTGTTACGTTAACAATTAAACGAGAAGGTAAAGAACCTTTCGATGTGAAGATTAAGCGTGACAAAATTCATCTTACAAGTGTCGATTATACGAAAAAGAAAGACACTGGCGTCATTGCAATTTCTAAGTTCCAAAATAAAACAACGAAAGAATTACAATCTGCATTGAAACAAGCGAAAAAAGACAAAGTGAAACATGTCGTTTTAGATTTAAGAAACAATCCAGGTGGTCTATTAGATGAAGTTGTGACGAGTGTTAACTTGTTTGTTGATAAAAACAAACCTGTTATATATTTAGAAACGAAAGGTGATAAACCACAAGCAGTTGAAACTGAAAACGACAAAATGTCTGGCATAGATGATATGGATTATACTGTACTGGTTAATAAAGGATCTGCAAGTGCTGCAGAAATATTCGCAGGTGCTTTACAAGATTATAAAATTGCAGATGTCCTAGGTACAACGACTTTTGGTAAAGGAATCGGACAAGTTCATAAAGAATTTAGCGATTCTAGCATTTTGAAATATACAAACATGAGATGGTTAACACCTAACAAATCTTATATTCATAAAAAAGGGATTCAACCAGATAAAACCATTAAAGCACCTAAATATGAAGAAATAGAAATAATCGATCCAAGTAAGACTTACCAAGAAGACGATCAATCTAAAGAAATTAAATCAATTAAGATTGGTTTGAACGCTTTAGGGTATAATATTAACAGTGAAAATGACCAATTTGATGCCCATCTGACATCACAAGTTAAATCATTCCAAAGTGATCATGATTTAACAGCAAATGGTATTTTCACAGATGATACAACTAAGAAATTTATTGAACTTTTACGCAAGAAAATCCGTAGTGAAGATAAACAACTTGATGAAGCAATTCAATATATGCATAAGTAAATGGGGGAAACTAGTTTGAGAAAAGCAACAAGATCAGATATTCAACATATTAATCAACTAACAGAAATGGCTAAATCTATTATGGAGCACGATCAGAACCCTCAATGGGATCATCGTTATCCATTAGAGAAGCATTTCTACGAAGATATAGATAACGGAGACTTATATCTATATGAAGAAAACAATGATATTGCAGGCTATATATGTGTCAATCAAGTACAAGCTGAATGGTATAAACAATTTGACTGGCCAGCTAATACTGACGGCGCATATGTCATTCATAGAATGGCTACAAATCCTGAATATAAAGGTGTCGCAATGAAGATGATGCAATTTGCTATTGATATTGCTACTGAAGCAGGAACGCCTATTATCATAACGGATACATTTTCACTTAATAAACGTGCACAAAGACTGTTTGAAAAATTTGATTTTATTAAAATGGGTGAATATGAAACAGATGAATTTCCATTTGATAAGAACGCACCATTTTATGCATATTATAAATTGATAGAGAACGAGGAGAAATAAACATGAAGAAGATAGCATTTACCGGTGGCGGTACGATAGGACATGTTGCAGTAAATTTAGCACTCATTCCTGAAGCACAAAAGCGTGATATAGAAACAATATATATTGGATCTAAAAATGGTATTGAGAAAGAAATGATTACTGACTCTGCCAAAGATACGAAATATATTCCGATATCAAGCGGGAAGTTACGTCGATATTTATCTTTTGAGAATTTAAAAGACGTCTTTAAAGTTTTAAAAGGTATATTAGACGCTAGAAAAGTATTAAAAAAAGAAAAACCAGATTTAGTCTTTTCTAAAGGTGGTTTCGTCAGTGTTCCAGTTATTATCGCTGCCAAATCATTAAAAATTCCTTCAATTGTGCATGAATCAGATGTTACACCTGGTTTAGCAAACAAAATATCAATGAAATTTGCTAATAAAATGTATACAACTTTTGAAGAAACTTTAAAATATGTACCTAAAGAAAAATCAGATTATATTGGTGCGATTATTAGAGAAGATTTAAGAGATGGCTCTAAAGAAGAAGGTTATCAATTAACGGGCTTTAATGATCAATTACCTGTATTACTCGTAATGGGTGGTAGTTTAGGTTCTAAAGCATTAAATAAAGCGATTCGAGATAATCTAGACTTTTTAACAAAGAAATATCAAATTATTCATTTAACTGGTAAAGGTCACATAGATCATAATATTAAAAACGACAATTATGTCCAATATGAATTTGTTTCAAATGAATTAATGCACTTCTATGCGATTACGGACACTGTTATTAGTAGAGCAGGCGCTAATGCTATATACGAATTTGCGACATTGAAGTTACCAATGTTATTAATCCCACTTGGTTTAGATCAATCAAGAGGAGACCAAATTGATAACGCTAAAATTTTCGAGAAAAATGGATATGCTAAAGTATTACAAGAAAAAGATGTGGACCAAGCTAATCTGATCAATCAACTGGATAAATTAGAAAACGAACGAGAAGCTATTATTGACAAAATGTCACATTTCAAAGAAAGTTATACTAAAGAAACACTATTCAACAAAATCGAATCAGACATAAAGTAAAGGGGGCAATCGAATGAGCCAAGCAAACCGTACTTTACTCATACTAATATTTAGTTTGATATTTGGAGTCATTGCATTTTTCCATGAATCAAGACTCGGTAAATGGATTGATAATGAAGTTTATAACTTTATATATTCAACTGAAAGCTTTATAACGACTTCTATAATGCTTGGTTTCACAAAACTAGGAGAAGTTTGGGCAATGATTGCCTTATCACTCATTGTGATTTGTTACTTAAAACTTAAAAAATATAACATTGAAACATTATTTTTTGCAGTTACGATGATTTTATCAGGTACATTAAATCCACTTCTTAAAAATATATTCGACAGAGAAAGACCAACTTTACTTAGACTGATAGATATTTCTGGATTTAGTTTTCCGAGTGGACATGCAATGGGATCCACCGCATTTTTCGGATCACTTATATTCATTATATTTAGAGTAGCGAACAAATCTATACGACCGTATTTGATGGGCTTATGTGTCATTTGTATCGCAATGATATCATCATCACGCGTGTATTTAGGCGTACATTATCCAACTGATATTATCGCTGGTATAATCGGCGGCGTTATTTGCATTATGCTAACACAAAGTATGTTACGAAAGAAATTATAGATGAGTATGGAACAGATGAGCTGTTCCATTCTTTTTTTTGGATTTAGCTGCCGTTATAAACAAGTTTGGCTAGAAGTGTTCACAAGGCACCCGTTACGAACAAGTTTGGTCAGAAGTGTTTATAAGGCACTCGCTATGAACAAGTTTGGCTAGAAGTGTTCATAAAACACTCGTTATTTGCAGTTCTCGCCAAAGATGCTAATACTGATACAGTTATTTACAGTTCTCGCCAGAACTGCTCATAACGCTTATATCCTCAATAAATCCAAACAAAAAAAACAGCCACAGTGATTTGGACAGAATCACTGCGGCTATTTTACTTTTATGGGCATAAAAGGGGGTTATAGAAAATGTTCAATCTATACTTAGAGGGGGAACTCTTTTATTTGATTGATAATCATTTTCAATTACTATTATAACCAATTGAGAATGAATGTCAATTAGTTATTTAAAATTTTTACTATTTTAAATGATAAAATAGTAATGCTCATATATAATGAACATGTTAAACTCGAAAATGTTATCTTTTACTAGAGGGGGAACTCTTTCATTGATAATCATTTTCAATTACTATTATAACTAACTGAGAATCATTGTCAATTAAAAATTGAAAACTTTTATAATTTTATTACGAGGTGGCACTATGAAAAAGATACTCATCATAGAAGATGAACAAAATTTAGCGAGATTTATAGAATTAGAACTTAAGCATGAGGACTATGAAGTGGAAATATGTAATGATGGTGAGAGTGGATTAAACCAAGCTTTAGCAGAAGATTACAATTGTATATTATTAGATCTCATGTTACCAAAAATGAATGGTCTTGAAGTATGTAGACGAGTTCGTCGCGAGAAAGATACGCCGATTATTATGATAACGGCTAAGGGCGATACATATGATAAAGTTATTGGTCTTGATTATGGCGCAGATGACTATATTGTTAAACCATTTGATATTGAAGAATTATTAGCGAGAATTCGCGTTATTATTAGAAGAAATGTAACAGTTGAACCAGTAAGTCATACAATTACTGTTAATGATTTAACAATTGATAAAAATGCTTTTTCTGTATCTATCCATGGTGAATCTGTTGATTTAACGAAGACTGAATATGAATTATTATTATTACTAGCTGAAAATCAAAATTTCGTCTTACAAAGAGAGCAGATTTTAAATCATGTATGGGGTTATGAGTCAGAAGTTGAGACAAATGTTGTGGACGTATATATTCGTTATTTACGTAACAAACTTAAACCATTCAAGAAAGAGAATATTATCGAAACTGTTAGAGGAGTGGGATACGTGATTAGATCATGAAACAACAATCATTAAAGACTAAATGGATGATGCTCACCACGACGATTACGTTTATTATATTTGCTTTATTCAGTATGTTTATCATTTATTTCATTAGTTTATATTTGAAAGACCAAGAAACAAGCACAGCAACTAGAAGTACGTATGACACAATTAATTTATTGAAGACGAAGACACTTGGTCAAATTACTTCAACTGATATTAATGCGACAATAACTGATAATCAAAAGCTTGTGCTATATGATAGATTTGGCAAACCTATTTTTGAAGAAACGCATAATAATGATTTAGATTATACGCCTAAATTTGAACGAGTGAATCAACTTAAAATTTATGAAACGAAACAAGATAATAAATCATATATTGTCGTTTATACACCTGTAAATACAAGTTATTTCAGTGGTTATGAAGCTGTCGTCCATCCGCTAGCAAATTATGATGCCATTATTAAATTTATGATTATATTAGCAACTGTATTTGGATTAACGGCATTGTTCTTAATTGCATTAATCAGTTATGTATTTTCATCACAAATCACTAAACCTATTACGATATTATCCGATAAAATGAAACAAATTCGTAGAGACGGTTTCCAAGAAAAACTTGAAGTACCCACAAACTATGAAGAAACAGACGATATGATCCAAACCTTTAATAGAATGATGGAACAATTGGAAAGTTCTTTTGATCAACAGAAACAATTCGTCGAAGATGCTTCACATGAATTGAGAACGCCGCTGCAAATTATACAAGGGCACTTAAACCTCATTCAAAGATGGGGTAAAAACAATCCAGAAGTATTAGAAGAATCTTTAGATATTTCGATTGAAGAAATGACACGTATTACGAAACTCGTCGAAGAACTTCTTTTATTATCAAAAGATGCTAGATCGAGTACAGGTGATGAGATTGATATTGTCGATATCAACTATGAAATAAATTCTAGAATTAAATCATTAAAGAAATTACATCCAGATTATACATTCAATTTCGAATCAAATTACAACGCAATTAGAATGAATATCAATCGATTTCATTTTGAACAAATGTTATTAATCTTTATTGATAACGCTATGAAATATGATAAGAAAAATAAAAATATTGAAATTGTGACGAATTTAAAAAACAGAAATATTACAATTGATATTATTGACCATGGTGTGGGCATACCTCAAAAGGACTTAGAATTCATATTTGACCGCTTTTATAGAGTTGATAAATCACGTTCTAGAAAAGAAGGCGGCAATGGACTCGGCCTTTCAATTGCTAAGAAATTAGTCAATTCTTATGATGGAATTGTGAAAGTTGAAAGTGTTGTGAATGAGTACACAAAAATATCAGTTGTATTCAAAGAATCTTTTATAAACAAATAAGTTCAATATTGTCAGATTAGCCTTTAACTCAATACTGTTAAGTGCTAAAATGGAAATGTAAACGGTTTATAATTTTCTTGGAGGGTGGAACATGAAGAATGATAATCATGTCGAAGCACCTGTAAGATTTGGAACTAACTTAGGGTTAATGTTAGAAATGTATGATAATTACGTTAATGATCCAGAGTCAGTACCGGAAGACTTGCAAGTGTTATTCGATGAATTAACAAGTAACAACACAGGCGCTGGCCTACAATCAAGTACTGGGGTGGACAACTCAAGTGTAAAACGTGTAATGCGTTTAATTGATAATATCAGACAGTATGGACATTTAACTGCAGATATTTATCCAGTGTACCGTCCAGAAAGAAAAAACGTACCAAAATTAACACATCAAGACTTTGGACTTTCAAAAGAAACTTTGGAAAAACTTCCAGCAGTTATCGTATCAGATCACTTTGATGGAGAATTTAACAATGCATATGAAGCAATAGAATATATGACTTCTTGTTACCAAGGTCCTATCGCTTTTGAGTACACGCATATTAATAATAATGAAGAACGCGTATGGTTGAAGAGATATATCGAATCAACACATACAATTGAAATTACTAAAGAAGAAAAAATCGAACTATTAAAAAGTTTAGCTGAAGTAGAAGGCTTTGAAAAATATATCCATAAGAATTTCGTAGGTGCTAAACGCTTCTCAATCGAGGGTGTAGATAGTTTAGTACCAATGTTACAAAGAGTATTAAAACGTACGAATGCTGCAAATATACCAAACATCCAAATTGGTATGGCGCATAGGGGTAGATTAAACGTTTTAACTCACGTATTAGAAAAGCCATATGAAATGATGATTTCTGAATTTATGCATAAGAATCCACTTATTTTCTTACCGAAAGATGGTTCTTTAGAAATTACAGCTGGTTGGACAGGCGATGTTAAATATCACTTAGGTGGTACGAAGACAACAAGTAAATACGGTATCGAACAATCGATTACTTTAGCCAACAACCCAAGTCACCTAGAAATCGTTTCTCCAGTCGTACTTGGTAAAGCGAGAGCAAACCAAGATACAACAGCAGATGCAGGAAGACCAAGTCAAGATGTTAATAAATCACTTGCAGTCTTAATTCATGGTGATGCTGCATTCCCTGGACAAGGTATTAACTTTGAATCTATGAACTTAAGTAATTTAGATGGTTACACAACTGGTGGTTCATTACACATTATTACAAATAACAGAATTGGTTTCACTACTGAAGCTGAAGATGGACGCTCAACAACATACTCAACAGATGTTGCAAAAGGCTATGACTTACCAATTATCCATGTAAATGCAGATGATGTTGAAGCTACTGTTAAAGCTATTGAAATGGCAATGGACTTCAGAGAGAAATTCAATAAAGATTTCGTCATCGATTTAGTTGGTTATAGACGTTATGGACATAACGAAATGGACGAACCATCTATTACAAATCCGATGATGTATAAAGCGATTAAAGAACATCCATCTATTGAACATATTTATGGTAAAAAGCTTGTCGAAGAAGGCATTATTACAGAAGCTGAAATGAATGAAATTTTTGAAGATGTAACGAAACGCTTAAGAGCTGCTCATGACAAGATTGATAAAGATGCTGAGATGGATAATCCAGAAATGACTTTACCTGATAACATCAGTGAAGGACAAGATTATGAGTTAGCAAACGCTACTTATGAAGAATTAAAAGCGATTAATGATGCAATGTTTGATTATCCAGAAGATTTCACAGTCTTCAAGAAGTTAAACAAAGTATTAGATAGACGTCGTGAACCATTTGAAAAAGACGGTCTTGTAGACTGGGCACATGCTGAACAACTTGCATTTGCGACAATTTTACAAAATGGTACACCAATTCGATTAACTGGACAAGATTCAGAACGTGGAACATTCGCACATAGACATGCTGTGTTACATGATGAGAAAGATGGTAAGTTATTCATTCCATTACATCATGTACCGAATGGTAAAGCATCATTCGATATTCATAACTCACCATTATCTGAAGCTGCAGTAGTTGGTTTTGAATATGGTTATAATGTTGATCATCCACAATCATTTAATATTTGGGAAGCACAATATGGTGACTTTGCAAATATGGCACAAATGATATTCGATAACTTCTTATCTAACAGTAATGCTAAATGGGGAGAAAAGAGTGGTTTAGCTTTATTCTTACCACATAGTAATGAAGGACAAGGTCCTGAACATTCATCAGCAAGATTGGAAAGATTTTTACAATTAGCTGGAGAAAACAACATGACAATCGCAAACTTAACAAGTGCTTCTAACTATTATCACTTATTAAGAAGACATGCAAAATATCTTAACACAGATAAAATGAGACCATTAGTCTTAATGTCACCAAAAAGCTTATTAAGAAATAAAATTGTTTCACGTCCAATTGAAGAATTCACTAAAGGACAATTTGAACCAATTTTAGTTGAACCATATAAGAAGACTAAAGTTAAGAAAGTTAT
This sequence comes from Mammaliicoccus sp. J-M41, assembly GCF_022385935.1. Taxonomy (NCBI): domain Bacteria; kingdom Bacillati; phylum Bacillota; class Bacilli; order Caryophanales; family Staphylococcaceae; genus Mammaliicoccus; species Mammaliicoccus sp. J-M41. Next base: position 9,222 of record NZ_JAJNIR010000045.1, read on the forward strand.
TATTTCATCAGGAAAAATGTTTATTGACTTAAAAACTGAATTACAAAAAGATCCTAACGATGAACTTTGTCTAATTGCACTTGAACAACTTTATCCATTCCCTAAAGAAGAGATAAAGAACGTTCTTTCTGAATTCAGAAATCTAGAAACAGTTCGCTGGGTTCAAGAAGAAGCGAAAAACCAAGGTGCTTGGTCATTCGTTAGCTTAAAACTTCAAGACATTCTAGAAGATCGCAAAGTAGAGCTTGAATATCACGGTCGTAAAGTACGTTCTTCAACTGCAGAAGGCGACGGCGAAATATACAAACTTATACAAAGTAAAGTAATCCAAGAAGCTTTAAAACATAATTAGGGGGAAAAGAATCATGTCAGAGGTAAAAGTACCAGAATTAGCAGAATCAATTACAGAAGGAACAATTTCAGAATGGCTCAAATCAGTTGGTGACCAAGTTGAAAAAGGCGAAAATATCGTCGAACTTGAAACTGACAAAGTAAATGTTGAAGTCATTTCAGAAGTTGCAGGTGTTCTAACTGAAATCAAAGCTGAAGAAGGCGATACTGTTGAAGTAGGTTCAGTCATTGCAGTCGTTTCAGACGGAGAAGCACAACCAGCTTCAAACGATGCTAAACCTGAAAAGCAAGAAGAACCATCTAAAGAAGATGCAGGTAAACCAGAAGCTACAGAAGCTAAAGAAGAAACAGCATCTTCAAATGAAAGAATTCAAGCAACACCATCAGCACGTCGTTTAGCACGTGAAAAAGGTATCGACTTAAGCAAGGTTAAGACTCAGGCAGGAGACGTTATTCGTCCAGAAGACGTTGAAAGTGCAGCTAAACCTCAACCACAAGCTAAACCAGCTGAGAAAAGCCAACCAGCACAAGCTAAATCTAATGACAATCCTTCTAAACCTGTTGTTCGTGAGAAATTATCACGTAGACGTCAAACAATAGCTAAGAAATTATTAGAAGTATCTAATAATACAGCTATGTTAACAACATTTAATGAAGTTGATATGACTAACGTAATGGAATTACGTAAACGTAAGAAAGAAAAATTCCAAGAAGACCATAACGGTACTCGTTTAGGATTCATGTCATTCTTCACTAAAGCAGCAGTTGCAGCATTGAAGAAATATCCTGATGTAAATGCTGAAATTGATGGTACTGATTTAGTACTTAAACAATTCTATGATATCGGTATTGCCGTTTCTACAGAAGAAGGTTTAGTAGTACCAATCGTTAAAGATTGTGACAAGAAAAACTTCGCTGAAATCGAACAAGATATCGTAGACTTAGCTGTTAAAGCTAAAGATAAAAAATTAGGCTTAGATGACATGATGGGTGGATCATTCACTATAACTAATGGTGGTGTATTTGGTTCATTAATGTCTACACCAATTATCAATGGTACACAAGCTGCTATTTTAGGTATGCACTCAATTGTTACAAGACCAATTGCAATTGATAAAGATCGTATGGAAAATAGACCGATGATGTACATCGCGTTAAGCTATGACCACAGAATTATTGATGGAAAACAAGCAGTAGGATTCTTAAAAACAATTAAAGACTTAATTGAAAATCCAGAAGATTTATTATTAGAATCTTAATATAGGATTAAGGGAAAATACAACGACATTTATTGTCGTTGTATTTTTTCATTTTATGAATCATCTCAATTCTGAGTTGGGGTTTTATTTTTAGTTGAAAATGGCTTACTATAAAGAAAGTATTTAATTAAAACAATAATTTTAAATGGGGGATAATATGGGGAAATCGATACATGAACGTTGGAAAGAAGACGCGTATTACTATGAAAAACGTGCGGCAGAAGATGAGAACTACGAAGAAACGAAAGCACGAGTCGAAAAGAAAAAGGCTCAAATTAAAGAATCATTGAAACACAATAAGGATAAAAACAAACAAATGGAAGAACGTTTGAGTAAGAAAAATAGATAATGGGTTAACAATACAATTGATTAACAATGTTGAATTTTAAATTAAGCACACCTCTATCAATATTTAATTAAATACCTAGTGCTATTAATATATTAAAGTGGTAAAATTATTTAAAAATACTATTAAACAAAATATAAAAAAGAGGTGGGCAAAATGACAGTTGATTGGTCAATATTGTCAAATCCTATTGTTGCATCTATAGTAGGGGGCTCCGTAGGTTGGTCACTATCACAATTTACAAATAGGAAAAGAATGAAACACGAAAAAGAAATAAATGACATGAAGTTAAAAGCAGATGTCGTAGTAAAATCAAGAATGGAATGGATTAAAGAAGTAAGGGAATTAAGTAGTGATTTAGTAGCTGAACACACTAATCAACTACTAAATATTAAAAAATTAATAAGTCTTTCAAATGAGTTTAATAGATATCAATCATTAATGTTTCAAGAGATTAATGAAGAAAAACCTAGTATTGAAAGTATTAATAGATATAACTCAGAGTCGATTAAAATAGTTGAAGAAATTACAGAAATAGACAAACTATTTGCAGAAAAAACTCAAACGTTCAATAAAATTCAATTTAAATTTATAAATTACTTTCCTAACGAAACCATAAATAATGAAACAAATAAAGAAAATGAAATTTTAATAAAAAAATGGAAGATGTTATTATCACTGTTGAAGAATTAAGAAAAACATGGCAAGAGAATATCAATAAGGAATATTTGAACAAATCTCCACAAGATTATTTATTACAAATTAATGAAATCGGAGAAGAATTCAATGATGATATAAAAGAAACATCAAATGAACTTGATGAATTTATAAAGATAATCACATTTTATTTGAAACAGGAATGGGAAAAGGTTAAACGGATTGAATAATTTACCGAAATCCCCCAAAGTATTAAATGATAATAGATATTTATATAAAACAGATTACTTATAAACCACTTCACTAAAACATTTTAACAAATATAAATGAAATATATATACTACCTAAATCCAGAAGATTTATTATTAAAATCTTAATTTAGGATTATGGGAAAATACAACGGCGGAAATCGTCGTTGTATTTTTTTCGTTTTATGTACTTTTATATTAAGTGCTTATCTTGCATATTAATGGTAGAATTACCAAGATATATTTTATCAGCTGGACATTCTTTATATAAATCGGAGGTTAGAATATTATGCATTCTAATAAGCTTAAAGGAATTTTTAATGCAACTGGAGCTAATATTTATTATGAATCAAAAGGTAATGGCGAAAATTTATTATTAATTCACGCCGGAATTGTAGATTCAAGAATGTGGGATAACGAATTCAACTTACTGTCTGAAAAATATCGAGTAGTCAGGTTTGATCTTCCTGGCTTTGGGTTAAGTGATTTTACTGAAGGAAGTTACAATTATAATCTAATTATAAATGAACTACTTATACATTTAGACATTCATCATACACATATTTTAGCAGCTTCATTTGGTGGAAAAATAGCTCTTGATTTTTATTTAGAAAACCCTGCAAAGTGTCTGAGTTTTGCGCTTTTGTCTCCAGCTATAAGTGGTTGGAATGCATCTACTTTCTTACAAAATTATGAAGAAAAAGAAGAAAGATTAATAGATGAAGGGAAAATAGAAGAAACTGCACAGTATAATTATGCGACTTGGATACAAAGAAATCGATCATCAGAAATCATTAATCCAGATGTGAAGCAATTGATTATGGATATGCAGCGAAAAATTTTAACTAAAGGTGAACCTAATGTTTCTTCTGAAGAAATAGAAGTTGAAGATAATATCTCACAATTAAATAATATTGAGATACCTGTATTGATTGTTAATGGTCAATGTGATGTACCAGATTTTCTAGAAATCGCTGAGGTTATGATTAAAGAAATCCCAAATGTAAAAAATATTATAATACCTAATACTGCACATTTAGCTAACCTTGAATCACCGGAGCTCTTTTTAAAAATAATTTCGGAATTCTTTGCCGAGAATACTAATAAAAGTTAAGATAGATCGATAGTATTTGCACTTTGAACCAGAACTGCTAATAACGGTATCAGTATTTGCACCTTTGGCCAGAACTGCTAATAACGAGGTTCTTATTTACAAAACTCAAAAGAAGTGTAAATACTGCGACTCTTATGAACACTTTCAACTAAACTTGTTCGTAACGGCGCCCATACAACCCAAAAATATATTTTTCATTATTCTCAATTTGATTGATTTGTCATACTTTGAATTTATTTGATATAATTTATAGGAATTCATATATAGGAGAGATATTCATGAATGGACTACGAAGTGTTACATTATGGACTTTTGATATTAAAGAAACAGAGTCATTTTATAAAGATATTTTAGGGCTTAATACCTTGATGAACCATGAAAAGAATATCTTACATATCGGCGATGCAAATCTTGCACCTGGTACGAGACTGATTTTCAAGCAATATTCTGGTGATTCAGATCAATTAGATACGCATTTTCACGGGATTGCTTTACGTGTACCGACTGATTACGCATTATATGAATATAAACAACAATTTGATGATCATAAAGTTAAATATGAGTCTGTGCAACAATTAAATGGTAAGCACCTATTTAAATTTTATGATAATAATGGACATGCGTTACATCTTATTTCTGATGAACAAAATTCCGGTGTACCTCTTGGAACTGCTTATGATGGTGGTCCAATTAGTCCCATTCATCAAATTCAAGGAATTGGACCGGTCATGGTTAAATCACCTGAGACTCAAGCAACTGGCTCATTATTAAATAATATTTTTGAGTTGCAATTGTTTGCTGAATACAAGACAATAGATGATGAGTCAGCTATCGTATTTAAAGTCGGTGCTGGTGGAAATGGCGGAGAGTTACATTTGATTGATTATCCAGATGCAATTGAGTCATTAAATCCACCTATCGAAAGAGTAGCAATCTCCATTGATGATATCGATCATTTTGAAAAAATAGTTAATCACGTTAAAGAAATTGAAATGGAACATCATATTATTCAACATGAAGCCGGCTTAATTTCGTTATATGTGCGTGATTTAACTGGCATCATCATTACAATTACATATGACACAGTGAATTAAAGGAGCGGTTTATTTATGTTACATGAAACTTGGAAAGAAAATCACGTTATTAAACAAGTAGAAGTTACAAATACAGATGCACAAAAATTTAAAGTATCTGATATGTTAACAGTAGGTAAAACATATGATGTCGTTAATGAAACAGAAGAATATTATCAAATCATTGATAATTCTGGACATGTTGGCGGCTACTACAAAATATACTTTAAAGAAGTATAAATATACGATAAGAGTCTGATACATCTATATGTTCCGGACTCTTTTTTAAGTTTATAAAATGTACTAAAGGAGAACACAATGGCTAATTTTAATAAATATTTAAACAACGACGAAACTATATATGATGACGCTTTGTCTATGATAAAGCTTAATAAGAATATACTTTTAAAAGGACCGACTGGTTCAGGGAAAACGAAACTTGCTGAAACACTTGCGAGAGATTTAAATAAACCGATGCATTCTGTAAACTGTTCTGTAGATTTAGATGCAGAAAGTTTATTAGGTTTCAAAACAATTGAAACAAATGAACAAGGTCATCAACAAATTGTATTTATCGATGGACCTGTTATTAAAGCTATGAAGAATGGTGACATTTTATATATCGATGAAATCAATATGGCGAAACCAGAAACGTTACCTATTTTAAATGGTGTATTAGACTTTAGAAGATCGTTAACAAATCCATTTACTGGTGAAGTCGTACAAGCTAAAGAAGGTTTTTCAGTCGTTGCCGCAATCAACGTAGGCTATATCGGAACATTACCAATGAACGAAGCATTAAAAAACAGATTCGTTGTCTTAGATATTGATTATATAGATGGCGAAACATTAAAAATGATTATTAAAGAACAAAGTGCATTACAAGATGATGAAATCATCGATTCAATTGTTCAATTTAATAAGGATTTACGCATTATGTCGAGCCAAGGTCAAATTTCAGAAGAATCAGCGAGTATAAGAGCATTGATTGACTTAGCTGATTTAGCAACTGTTATTCCAGTTAGACGTGCGATTAAACGTGCCATTATAGACAAAATAGACGACGAAAGAGAACAACAAGCTATACAAAATGCAATTGAATTAATTTTCGAGTAAGGAGAATATCATGAGTGATCGTTTTATATTATTTAATGACGAACAAATCGATGCACAACAAATAATGATGTTAACTGATTTAGCAAAATTATTACTTGAAGATCCAAACGTTAAAGTTTCTTTCCAAAAATTCCAACACTATGATCCTATCAACAATACATGTAATGTTAGTTTCACATGGTTACATCGACCTGAACACATTATAAATGCAGGGCTAAAATCCGACATAATGTTAGATACTTTAGGATTTAAACATACAGACCCAGCTATATATAAAGAAGTATTAGATGAGTCATTTGATCATATGAGCTTTTTCAAACAATTATTTATGCTTATTGAAGAATACCGTCTATCAAATTTGATTATGTCTAAACGTCCAGTCACTAAAAAGTTGTTTAAGCATAGATTGAACGTCAAAATCAAACAAAATAATAGTCAAATTCATGTTTATCAAACGAAGACAACTTATACAGACTTATTATTTTTAGCAATAGAACATGCTATTTTAAACGAAAATTTCATCAACAATATTTCAATAAATGATGATTTTGATGATGCACTCGTACAAGTGTTTAATCGATTAACGCAAATATTCAACTTGCAATCATCTGAAGATAGTTATGATTTAGCTGTAAGTATCATGATTTTAGTGGATTATTTATTAAAAGAAGATATGCTCAACCAGTATTATCATATCCCAGAGCGTATTTATCGTTCTTATGAAAAAGAATGGACTTTAGAAGATTTAAAACGTCAAGATGCAGCTAACACTGATCAAAGTCATGAACAAGAACATGATCCAGACGATATTGAAACTGCAGATGCTGAAACAAAGACGAACGACAGTCAAACTGACAGTAAATCCTATTTAGAAATGGAACTTCACGAAGGCGAAAATAGCGACATTCTGACAGATAACGATAGAGAAGGTGACGCTGGCGATGATATGACGGATATGATGGAGAAAAAAGGTAAGGGCTCTAACAATACTTTAGATGATGAAGAGGGCGGTGCCCGAGGTCTTAACCAACAATATCAACTTAAAGGTATTAATCAAAATGTTTCTCTTACTTTCAATCGACCAGATATTTTACCAGCTCATATGGAAGCATATAAAGAAGCTGTCGATAGTGTTCAATTTGAAATAAAAGACTTAACGAGCATTATTCAAAAATCAATGAATCATCAATATAGTGATATAAGAGAGAACTTAACTAAAGGTCGATTACAAAAAAATCTTCTAAATTGGTTTATCGATGATCAATATAAACTATTCTTCAAAAAAGATGCATTTAGCAGAAAACTAGATGCAACATTCACATTATTAGTTGATGCATCAGCAAGTATGCATGACAAAATGGAAGAAACTAAAAAAGGTGTCGTCTTATTCCATGAAACACTGAAAAATTTAGATATTAAACATGAAATTCTTGGTTTTAGTGAGGATGCTTTTGAAGCTGATAAATTAAATCAACCTAACACTATTGAAGAACTTATCTTATATAATGAATCAACACTTAAACAGAATGATGCAAGAATTATGACGTTGGAACCTCAAGATGATAATAGAGACGGTGTCGCATTAAGAGTTGCAACTCAACATTTACTTCAAAGATCTGAGTCTCAAAAATTCTTAATTGTATTTTCTGACGGGGAACCTTCAGCTTTTGATTATGCAGAAGACGGCATTATAGATACACATGAAGCTGTGATAGAAGCAGATAAACAAGGGATTTATGTCTTTAATGTATTCCTTAATCAAGACCTAATTGATGAAGCCACGAAAAAGACTGTTCATAACATCTATGGTAAACAAAGTTTATTTGTTGAAGGTGTTGAAAATTTACCATACCAATTGGCTCCGTTATTGAAAAAATTACTGTTGCAATCTATATAATTAACAAACCTAAATAATAACATTCTTTTTTAAATTTTCAGAAATTTCATATAGACGAAAACAAACTCCAATGATAAAATATAAATTATTGTTAGACGCAAAAGGAGTAAAATATATGAACAAGAATATTTTTGTAGTAGGGTTTATGTTATTCGCGATATTCTTTGGTGCCGGGAACCTAATATTCCCACCAGCATTAGGATTATCGAGCGGTCATTTCTTCTGGCCAGCTATATTTGGTTTTGCAATTACGGGAATCGGTTTGCCACTTATTGGTGTAATCGCAGGTTCAATTGAGGACAAGGGATACAGAGTTTCATTAAGCAAAATTCATCCAGTCTTTGCAATTGTATTATTAGTTGCAATTTCTTTAACAATAGGACCATTATTCGCAATACCACGTACAGCAGCAACATCTTTCGAGATGGGTATTACACCAATTTTTGATACAAATAGTTCAATGGCTTTATTTATTTTCTCACTGATTTACTTTGTCATTGTCTTTTACTTAAGTTTCAACTCAAGTAAAATGGTTGATAAAGTCGGTGCGATTTTAACACCATTACTATTAATTTCGATTACAGCATTAATTATTAAAGCATTCTTCTCATTAGGTGGAGAAGCATCTGTTGCAGGTGATACTGCTGTATATAGTAGTGCTGGAACAAGCTTTGGTAAAGGTTTCGTTGAAGGTTACTTAACAATGGATGCTATCGCAGCTATTGCTTTCTCACTAATTGTTATTACAGCAATTAAGAGTAAAGGTGTAACGAGAGAAACAGGATTATTCAAACAAACAATTTATTCAGGTGTTATTGCAGCAATTGCACTTGGATTTATTTACATCTCATTAGGTTGGATCGGTAATCACATGAACGTTTCAGCTGAGACACTTAAAGAATTAAACGATAACGGTCAAAATATCGGTACATATCTCTTAACAACAGCCGCACAATTAGCATTCGGTGAATTTGGTAAATATTTAATCGGTATTATCGTTGCATTAGCTTGTTTAACAACAGCTACAGGTTTAATCGTATCAGTGAGTGAATTCTTCCACGAAATTATACCTAAAATTTCTTACAAATGGTTTGTAACAATCTTTACATTAATTAGTTTCATCCTTTCAAATCAAGGTTTAACTACAGTAATTAAAGGTTCACTACCAGTATTATTAGTGTTATATCCAATCGCAATTACAGCTGTATTATTAATTGTTCTTGCTAAATACGTTGGTACACCACCAATCGCACAGCAATTATCAGTAGCACTTGTAACAATTATTTCATTAATATCAGTTGTAAACCAAATGGGTTGGGCTAAAATTGGATTTATTCAACAATTACCATTATCAACTTACCAAATGGAATGGATTCCGTTTGCAATCGTTGGATTCATTATTGGATTTATAATTGGTAAAGTTAAGAATCAAGCTCCAATCACATATTCGTAAGTTGTATAAGAATCTTCAAATTAATTTTGAAGATTCTTATTTTTTATGTCATCATATTGATAACAATATAAAAAGGGGTTGGTTTTCATGATATTAAATGCATTTATAAACAAAGATGAAACATGGTTATTGTGGGCAATTCTAGTAGGTATTGCAGCGCTTAGTATCTTTTTAGAACAAAGGTATCAATTTGCAGCAAAACTAACAGGCGCTATCATTGCATTAGTTGGTGCGATGATATTATCCAATCTCAATATCATTCCAATTGAATCGCCAGTTTATGATCAAGTATGGGAATATGTTATTCCATTAGCAATTCCTTTACTTTTATTTAGATCAAACATATTTAAAATATGGAAAGAAAGTAGAAGACTTTTATTTATATTTCTTATCAGTTCAGTAGGTACTGTAGTAGGTGTTGCAGCAGGATTTTTATTACTTCATCAATTCATACCTGAACTAGATAAAATTGGTGCTATGATGACTGGTAGTTACATAGGTGGTGGTGTGAATTTTGCAGCACTGAGCACGAAATTCCAAACACCTGGAGAATTAGTTTCCGCAACAGTTGTAGCCGATAATAGCGTAATGGCGTTCTACTTCATTGTACTCATTACGCTACCGAATATGAAATTTGTTAAAAAATATTTTAAAAGACTTTATACGTCAAATGATGATGGAAACAGTAATCAAGCAGAAGCATATTGGAAACGAAATGAAATAAGTCTAAAAGATATTGCTTATTCGATTTCTATAGCATTTGCGTTAGTTGCGATAAGTTTTAAAATTTCAGAACTCGTTAATGAATAGATGCCTAAAAACAATCACTTTATGGAAATATTAGTGAGTATTATAGGTGACCAATTTTTATTATTAACAACATTAACACTTGTTACAGTAGCTATGTTTAGTAAATTCTTTGAGAATTTAAACGCTTCTGATGAACTCGGTACATTTTTAATATATATTTTCTTTGTCGTAATAGGTGTACCAGCATCTATACCAATCATTATCAAAACAGCACCATTATTATTTATTTTCGTTGCCGTTATTTTGATTTTCAATTTATCTATAACACTGTTCTTCGGAAAATTGTTCAAATTCAATATAGAGGAAATGTTACTAGCTAGTAACGCTAATGCCGGAGGACCAACAACAGCAGCTGCATTAGCAATATCTAAAGGTTGGCAAGGATTAGTCGGACCTATTTTAATCATCGGTACTTTAGGTTATGTAATCGGAAATTACGTCGGAACATTAATGGGGTATTTCTTAGGCCAATTTATGTAAGAAGGTGTATGGATGAGTAGGGGGATGTAGGAGATGTGAGTTTGTTGGGGGATAACTCAGATGTTTTGTGATCTCGTGCGTTTATTTCATCTTTTATTCACATCTAAAACCAAGTCTTAGCCTAACTAAGTAATTAAGCCATGACTGATGTGAACCCAAATATTTGACCTAAACAAATCAAATTATTGGGGTGCATTCTTATGAGGAAAAAATATGATTTTAAATTCAAAATAAA
>NZ_JAJNIR010000046.1:0-20099 GCF_022385935.1 Mammaliicoccus sp. J-M41
TCATCCTGAGCCAGGATCAAACTCTCCATAAAAGAAGTAAGCTTGATAAGCTCATTTTTGATTGGTTAAGCCAATCACTCTGAAGTACTTTTAGTACTCAATTATTGGAATTAACGTTGACATATTGTCATTCAGTTTTCAATGTTCATCTAATTTGCGTCTAAACAATATTGTACTAAAAACAATGTTTGTTTTCAACTAATTTTGTTAACTTATTTTTAACACGTTTATAAATATATAACATTTATTTCGTATTAACAAGAGTCAATTTTACACTTTCAAGAAAAAGTTTTGATAACTTTTTTCGTTGTTGTGCTGTCGTTTTCAGCGACTTTTATATAATATCAAGTGAGGTTTTAAAAGTCAACACTATTTAGCATCTTTTTTAACAAAAAATTAAAAAGCACAAGATTAAGGTGTAAATAGAATTTAATCTTGTGCTTTGTATCATTTCTTCAATGATTTACTGTCTTTATTCAACTTTGATTTCTTGGCTTTTCTCTCTTCAAGAGACAACGCATTATATTTAGGTAATGTAATTAATTGATAAGCATTACATAATAATAATCCAAAGATTGTTAGATAAATCCAACTTGTATCTTCTACTCTTAAAAATGGTATAAGTTCAACTGTTGTCATAACAACCATGAAAAACATAGATGGAATCCATAAATTCTTTTTAGATTGTTTGTTTTTTATATTACTTGTAATGATTGCAAAAATAACGACAACGATTGGTAGCCAAATAAATGATATGATTTGATCTGTTCCACCAAATCTTAAAAATCTAAAATACACTAAATCAAATATAGCAAATACTGTTACAACGATTTGTACATGTGGCCATATCTTACCAAAGATACCTATGCCTAATTGATTAATGAATAAATAGATGAAATATGCAAGCTGACTAATAGTTGCTACAAGTAGTCCTACAACTAAGAACCATATTGAAGCTGCTACAAACTCACCTATTTCTCCAGCAAATAAATATTTCGTTACTTTATCATATCCAAAGATAAGTGACGCAATATATGTCACAACTACACCTATCAACAGTGTATTTCTGTAAAATTGAATTAAATATTTTAAAGTCACTTGCTTACCTCCGCACTAATCTTCATCTGTTATATTAATGATATTCTTAGCAATTTGACTATAAACTTTACCTAAATCTTCATGTTCTTTATAGATAGAAGGTGAAAAGTTATTTTCATCCCACTCAGGTTGACTTAATGGAAGCTCACCTAATAACGTCGTTTGAAGTTCCTGTGCTAATTTAGCACCGCCGCCTTTACCGAATACATATTCTTTATTTCCTGTTTCTTTACTTTGGAAATAAGACATATTTTCGATTACACCTAAAATAGAATGTTCAGTATGTTTAGCCATTGCACCAGCTCTTGCTGCAACAAATGCTGCAGTAGGATGAGGTGTCGTTACAATAATTTCTTTACTTGAAGGTAACATTGTATGTACATCTAAAGCTACATCACCAGTACCTGGTGGTAAATCAAGTATTAAGTAATCTAATTCTCCCCATTTAACTTCTGTAAAGAAACTTGTGATCATTTTTCCTAACATTGGACCTCTCCAAATGACAGGTGCATTTTCTTCAACGAAAAATGCCATAGAAATAACTTTAACGCCTTCACGCTCAACAGGAATAATTTGTTCGCCTTCTACTTCTGGCTTTTCTTGTATGCCCATCATATCTGGAACACTAAATCCATAAATATCAGCATCAACGAGTCCTACTTTTTTACCTTCTCTAGCAAGAGATACTGCTAAGTTAACGGCTACTGTTGATTTACCAACACCGCCTTTACCTGAGGCAACTGCAATAAATTCAACCGGATTATCTTTAGATAATAGCCCTTCTATCGTTTGTTCTTCCATTACACCTTTGAATTTTTCTAATGCTTCATCAGATAATTCATCAAATCTTATCCCTACAGTTTTCGCACCATTTTCTTTTAATAGATCTACAATTTCCATTTGTAAATCAAGTTGTGGTTGTCCGCCAAGTTTAGCTATCGCAACTTTGACACTCACATGTTCTTTTTCTTCTTTGATGCTAACTTCAACTATGCCGCCAGTTTCTTTAAGTGGTACATCTACAATTGGATCATGTAACGCTCCCACAAGTTCTTTAACCTGTTCTACTGATAACAAAATCTACGACTCCCCTTCTAAAATAATTATCTACTTATCATTATATTCAGTGTAACAAAAAATTTAAACATACAGGTAGTTTAATGTTTAAAAAAAGGGAGCGGGACAGAAATCTAATTTATATAAAAAGATTTCGTAGTCCCGCCCCGGCAAGGATGACTAGAGTTGAAAAAAGCTTGGTACAAGCGCATTTTCAATTCAGACATCTACTGCCAAGTTGTAAAAAGAGACTGAAACATTACATTATGTCTCAGTCTCTTTAAATCTTCTTATTTAGAATGGTTCGGTATTCTTGTATTACTATGTTTGTTTTCAGATTTAATAAATATAGATAATACAACTCCGAAAAATACAATAACAGTTAATACTAAGAAAGCTATATTAATACCGTGAATCATTGCTTCAGATTGTAATATCTTCGCAGTATTACCTGCATTGGCATGTTCTAATTGTGTCTTTGAAGGTTCAAAGTTCTTAGCACCAATCGACATAATCGTTACTAATATACCTGTACCAATTGAACCAGCGATTGTTCTTAATGTATTCATCATCGCTGTACCATGAGATAATACTTCGTTTGGAATCGCATTTAATCCTGCTGTATTAACAGGCATCATAATCATAGAGACACCAAACATTCTAATGGAATAAACAACAATTAAATAAAGTAGTGATGTACTATCATTTAAGAATGCAAGCATGAATGTTGTGACTGTAATGATTGTAAATCCGATGATTGCCAACCATTTCGCACCATATTTGTCGAATAAACGACCTGTTACAAGTGACATAACACCTGTAATGATTGCACCTGGTAATAACAGTAAACCAGAGATTAATGCTGAATATCCTCTTGCATCTTGCATATACATTGGCATTAATAAAGATGGTCCAATTAAAGATACCATTGAGAAAATACCTATGATTGTTGTTAATGTAAATGTTTTATACTTGAATACTCTAATATTCAATAATGGGGTTTCTAATTTTAACTGTCTTAATACGAAGATTACTAACGTTACGATACCTACAACTAATGTAACGATAACAATTGGTGATGTGAATCCTAGTGATCCTGCGCTACTGAATCCATATAATAAAGATCCGAAGCCTACTGTAGATAGAATAATAGATGGTACATCTAAGTGAACATCTTTTGGTTTAGAAATATTCGTTAAGTATTTCGCACCAAAAGCTAATGCTACAACCGCGAATGGAATGATTGTGTAGAATGGACTTCTCCAACTAAAGTTATCAACGAGATAACCAGATAACGTTGGACCTAATGCTGGGGCGAATGAGATAACGAGACCCGCCATACCCATCGCAAAACCACGTTTTTCTTTAGGGAATAAATTAAAGAGTACAAATTGCATAAGGGGCATCATAACACCAGCACCCATTGCTTGAAGTACTCTTGCTAACATTAATATTCCGAAGTTTGGCGATAAAGCGGCAACTAACGTACCGATTGTAAATGATAACATCGCCATTAAATAAAGTGGTCTTGTATTAAATTTATCCATTAAAAATGCTGTAGCCGGTATCATAACACCGTTGACTAACATAAATCCTGTCATTAACCATTGACCTTGGTTGGCATCGATTTTTAAATGTACCATGATTTCAGGTATTGCTGTATTTAATAAAGTTTGGTTTAAAATCGCCACAAAGGCACTTACTAACATTACAGCTACTACTAAATTTCTTTGACCTTTTGAAATGTCCTGAACATTCATGGTTTCAACTCCTTCCAAATATACCTTTGCCATTATGCACTATTTTATTTCGGAAATCAAAATAAATGTTTCATCGGTTTAAATTTTTGCTATCTGGATAGAAAATTTCAGTACATATATATAAAACAGTGATAATCACTAAAATGATCCAAAACTCAATTTTGATTTGTGAATAATATATATGTACTGTGAAATAAAACATAATCGTGCTAACAGTAATTGTTAATAAATGAAAAGTCATACCCTTGAAATACGGATTATCATTTAGTCTATTTTTAAATCTATCTAATAAAAATTCTATAGCGACAAGTGTAAAGTAGCCAAACAATATATAACTACCATAATAGAACAAGTTGTCTATCATACTTTTATTGTAGTTGAATTCTGCTAAGCCATAATAAATTAAAATTCTGCTTAATCCAAACATACCAAAAGAAAGTAGTACAATAAAAATTGCACCAGACAATGTGAAAATACTTATAATAATCAATATGGACAATAAATGAAAAATATCAAAACGCTTATTTTTTCTTTTCATACATTGTGACTCCCTCTAAATATGTTTTACCTTTAAAAACTTTTTCTACGCTTTTCTTTAAATACAATAGACCATACAATCGTCAATGTAACGACTACTAACATAATATACAACATAATATTTTGAACGCCATAACTTAAAAATGAAATGTTTAATACATATATTGAAGAAACAATTAACGATCCAGTTGTACTACCTATTGTCTTAAATAATGTATAAATCGACATCATGGAACCTAATTGGTGATGAGGTGCTTCTTCTTGAACAACGACAACATCTTTCGTATATACTGTACCAAATGATACACCCATTACAAAAACAGCAAATGGGATGATTACAATCCATTCAACGCCTGTTAATATAGCAAAGCTACCAACAAACATTGCCAAGAAAGCTAACATATAAATAAATTTCAATTTCAGTTGATCTAATCTACCAAGTACAAACGTGATAAACAACCAACCTACCGACATTGGAAAAATGATTAAACCACTTTGTAACGGTGTAAAGCCTTGTTCATTTTGTAAATAGATTGGCATAAAAATAGTGTAGCCCATCAACATTGTTGAATAAATCATATCTGTAAACAATACGAGAATGATTTTTCTATTAAATGCTTCAACAGGTACAAATGGATTTCGCATACGCGTCTCAACTCTGTAGAGTAATACGACAAATCCAACTAATAATATGAAGCAAATCATACGTACAATAAATGGTATATGTTCTGCAATAATTAGTAAAAAGCTTGCAACCACACCATAAAATATGAATAAGCCTTTATAATCTAATTTAGTTTTTTCTACTTTCTCTTGTTCGAAATTAAAATACTTAATAACCAACCACATAGATACTAAAGCTATAGGTACATTGATATAAAATAGAAAGCTCCAGTTTAAAGATTCTAATATTGCGCCACCTAACAGTGGTCCTACAATACTAGATATACCCCAAACACTTCCAACGATACCCATCACTTTATATCTTCTCGGAATTGGAAAAGCAAGTTTAGGTACAACTTGACCTAATGTCATCATGACACCTGCACCTAAACCTTGAACAATTCTAGAAATAACTAGCAATGGGAAACTATGTGTCATTTCACTTAACCCACAAAATACACTACCAATAATAAATACAGATATCCCTAGTAACACTACTAACTTAATATTAATTCTCTTTACAAGTTCACCAACGATTGGTGTCATAAACACAACCGCTATTAAATATACTGTAAAGATTAATGCAACTTCCGTATCAATATTAAAGTCTTTCTGCATTGTTGGTGTTGCTAAAGATACGATTGATGTTTCTATAGCACTCATAAACATAATAAGTACTAAAGCCAACACAATTCCTTTGTTCTTAGTCATAATTCACGCTCTTTCGTATACAATATTTCCGTTAACAATTGTTAATTTAGCTTGAATTTGTGCTAAATCTTGACGGTTAACCTTAAATGGATCTTGATCTAACACAGTGAAATCCGCTTCATATCCTACTTTAATTCTTCCAGTACGGTCAGTCGTTTGACCAATCTCACTCGCGAGTGTTGTATATAAACGTAAAGCATCGAATACAGATAGTGCTTCTTCAAAGAAATACGCACCTTCTTCACCATACGTTTGTCTATTAACTGCCGCATGAATACCTAGCATAGGATTCGGTGTTTCAATCGGTGCATCTGAACCGCCACCTATTATAATACCTAAGTCTAACATTGACTTGAATGGATATAAATATCTTGCTCTCTCTTTGCCTACTTTATCTTGAATCCACGGAAAATCACTTGTAATAAATTGTGGCTGAACGTCACAAATCACAGGTAACTTCGCAACACGTTGTAACAGTTCTTCATTTAATGTGCTAATATGAATTAATCTATCTCTAAGTCCGTTTGGTACAGGATATTTTTCTATTGCATCTAATACCATTTCACAAGCTTTGTCACCAATCATATGAACAGCTATCGCACCATTATATTTTCTAGCAATTTTTACTTTTTCTTCGAGTTCTTCTTGTGTATATATCGCAAGTCCATAATTCGTTCCAGTAGGGTCATTAGAATAAGGTTCTTTCAACAATGCTGTACTGCCTCCAAAAGCACCATCTGCATAAAATTTCATAGCATCAGGCTCTATCCATTTATCAACAAAAGTCGCCTGTTCTTCCATCATTTGTTCATAAACACTAAAGTGTCGTAACAATCGTACTCTAAATGGCTTTTGATCTTCCCCTGGTCCTACAACTGTTTTATAAGCATTTAAGACATCTTTATAATCTTCGTAGTAACCTAAATCTTCTGTATGCGATCCTGTTATACCATACTGATATAAATATGTAATCGCGTTATTTAAATGTTTAGTAAGAGACTGTTCATCTTCATTTGAAGCTAATTCTTCAAATGGTTCCATAGCTGTATCATATAACCAACCAGTCAGTTCACCTTCTTGTTTTTCATATGAACCACCGTCAGGATTTTCGACATCATTTGTCATACCTAAAATCTCTAATGCTTTCGAATTGACGATTGCTGCATGTCTACATACTCTTTTAACAATTACCGGATTATCTTTGCATAATTCATCTAAATCAAATTTATTAAGTCTAATACCATTTAATAAATTTTCGTCATACCCTTCAGCAACTAACCATTCACCTGGTTGTAATGTTTGGGCTTTTTGGCTAATTTTTTGTTTTACATTTTCGATATTTGTCTCACCATTTAAAATGACTGAAGATAACCAAACGCCAGTCCCCATAACATGAATATGTGTTTCAACAAATCCAGGAAACATCGTTCCACCTTTTAAATCGATTGTTTCATAATCCGTTGTTTGAATTTGGTTTAAATCTTCTTTTGATAAAACAGTTTCTATCAAACCATTTTCTACAATTACCCCTGCATATGTATCATCTGGTCTTTCCATCGTATATATTGTTCCGTTATGATATAACTTTTTCATCCGATTCAGCTCCCTTATACATTCAAGTTTATTCTAATTCTACATATTTAATAGTAAAAAAGACACCGATAAAATCGATGTCTCCTATTTTAATTTTATAAAGTTCATTTTTATTATATGACATGCTTAACGGCAGTAATTAATGCTTCCGTTCTTTCTTCACCAAAATATGCTTTATATCTATCATCCGCTTCATACATATTAATAATTTCTAAGTGTTTATCTTCTGTATAATTTGGCCAACTGAATGTTAACCATTCTCTGTGTAACTGAGTGACTTCTTCTTGTTTTTCTAATGTTGCACCTTGTTCTACAATGTTATCCAGTTTTTCTACGAGTTTCTTTTCAATTTGATTTTTACTTTTAATTTCATCTTTCGTCATATCTAGAAACCGATCATCAGTCTGGTCTATCTTATGGCCGCTTCTATCTTCTACTGTTTCTCCCTGAACCTCTTCATTAACATTTAGTTTGTCACGATCGAATGTTTCAAAATCTCTTTTTTCTGACATTATGATTTCCCCCTATTCATATCGTATAACATTTAATATTATCTATTTACCCGTTTTGCAAAAAAATAACAAAAAGAGCGGGATAGAAACCTCTATATCATAAAAAGATTTCATATCCCGCTCGCTATCTTTATTTCAATCGTCTTTGTTCACCTTTTTTAAGATGTTCATTAAACGTTTGTTTATTATTTCTGCGTTGGTGTTTAATTAGTAATATTAATGCATAAACTAATATTAAACCGAATATAAGTGAAACAATACCCATAAACTGCAAACCACTTTGTTTGCCGTCACTAAATACAAAGTAATAAAAGAAATAGCCTTGAATTAAAATAATAATTGTAAGAACCGTATAATACAAACGATAGTTCATCTTATCCTCCTACATAAAGTACATAATTGCTAGAAAATGAAAAATTGAAGCAATCAAAATGAAGAAGTGCCAAATCATATGGAAGTACTTTTTATCTTTTTGAGCATAGAACCATGCCCCTACTGTATAACTAAGACCTCCAAATAAAATAAACAACATAAATATTAACGATGTCTTATTGATAACTGTTGGTAACATGAGAACACCCATCCAACCCATGATTAAATACATCGCTAAACTTAATTTATGATTAACGTTCTTAGCTGTTGATTTATATACAATTCCCCAAATTGTAATACCCCATTGGACTGCCATAATAAGCCAACCTAACCAGCCGCCCACTAACGATAATGCAATCGGCGTATACGTTCCACAAATTGCGATATAAATCATACTATGATCAATAATTCTCATAATGTATTTCTGAGGTGATGAAGATGACATTGAGTGATAAATAGCAGATGATAAAAACATCAGCATAATACTTATAATATAAATAGATACACTCGTCGATTTAAGTGCGCCATCACTAATATAACTTTCTACTGCTGCGTATGGTAAGAAGAATAATAGAAAGAAAGCAGGGACACCATGTGATACTGCATTTCCAACTTCCTCACCGAAGGAAAGTGGCATAATATCTTTAAATGCTTCTTTAACTTTCCCATTTTTTCTATGATGAGACTTTGTATGATTGATTTGTTCCATTCATATCCCTCTTTTCATAATAGTTGATTGTTCTCTAAATCTCTTTGCGCTGTTTCAATACTGTCTTGTCCTTCTTTGTTCTTTAAAGGGCTAAATTCTTTCGTTCTATCTACTTGTAAAGTAGCAAATGATTCTGCATATTGGAAAATATCAAAATAAAACAATTCGAATTTCAATGACTCTTCTTCTACAACACTGAAGTCTTCATCTAATTGTTTTAACTTCTTAACTGCTAAATGATACGGTAATGGTTTAGAAGCCGCTTCTATAAGGAAATCTAATTTAAATACATGAATACCAATGTTAGCATTCTCTAGTTTATCTACATCATCTTCAGATAGCTCAGAATACTCTAATACACGCTTTTTACCATCTATTGATACAAGACGACCAACTTTTTCTCCGCTATGCGCTTTGATAGATTTAGTTGTCACGTCACTATTATGTTCTACTGTAAATCCAACAAATTCAGGATCCAACACTTTTACGAGCGCATTATCAATGTTGTTTAAGAATAAGTATTCCACGCCATTTTCTTTCATTTCAGCAAGTAACTTTGTCTTCTCTAGAGATTTGAATACACCACCATTACCATTAGGTGTACGCATCACTCTTCTATTTGTATCTAAAATTAATTGACCGTCCGTCGTTAAAGATACAATGTGGTCTTGCTTGAAGAAATGAATATAATTTTCATCATAATTAAAGTATTTATTTTCTAAGAAAAATGACAATGTATCTTTATGATTCACGTCACTTGTCATGATATACCAATGAATTGGTGTACCAACTTCTTCTGTTAATTGCTTTAATTGCTCTGCTTGTCTTTCAAATAAACTTTTGTTATTGAATGAGAATGTACCCTTTGGTCCTACATGACCTAATCTTGTACCTTGTCCACCAGCCATTAATAATACCGCAAATTTACCATCTTTAATCGCTTGTACACCAAGTGAACGGTAAGATTTCAGTTGTTCTTCTGAAAGTTGATCTTTAACTTCAAACTCAACTTGTTCTATATTATCTGCAACATCTATTGTCTTTCTATTTATGTATACATCTTGATATAGTTTATCTATTTCATCTAAATCTAATTGATTAATATCAGATTCTAATTGTTCTTTCTCGCTTTGGCTCATCACTTTAATATATTCTAAAATGTGATTTTGACCATGTTCTTTCAGGTTTGTTTCATCTAACATTATAATACCTCCGAAAATTTGACTCATTCTTATTATACGACTTTAGAACGATTTGTCTAAAAATATCATAAAAAATTTATAATTAAAATGATTATTTTAAAATTAAATGGGTATTTATAATAATGTGTTGCTTTAAGCACAAAATATTCCTATATATAATAGGCCAAGGAGGATTTTATTATGAGTTTAGGAGATAAGTTTAATGATTCAAAAGACAAAGCAGTTGAAAAAGGTAAGGATCATTTAGAAGAGAATAAAGACGAATATACTGAAAAAGGTAAAGACTTTGCTAAAGAAAAAGGCGAGGATTTAAAAGGTAAATTCGGAAAATAACATAATGTTTAATGGAAGCTAAGACACTACCTTTTGTCTTAGCTTCTTTTTTTATATAAACAATCGATAAATATCTTTCCACCATAAAATGACTGTGATAATGGTAAATGCAGATGATAAGCTTAAATCCATAACACCGCCAGTTCTAAATACAATGGGTAATTTAACTGAGACATTTAAAGGGTAAAATAGTTTAACCCCTCTTGGTGTTAACATATCTAAAATGATATGCGATAACATCCCCAATATAATCGAAACTAAATATGGTTCTGGTGCGGGTATTGTTCTCAATCCCCAAAATATTAAAAATAGAAATAATAATGAATGGGTAAACGTTCGGTGTCCAAAAATTAACCTAATAATAAAACTGATAGGAAATATTTTCTTACCTAGATTACTTTTGAAATGACAAATATCTGGGACCAAACTCGCTACACCACATAAGCTTACAATCGTAAATGATGTAAAAATATCTTCTCCATAATAAATACTTAATGATGACCCGATGAATATACCGCATGAAAGATGTGTTTTTCCTGTCATATTAATGTTTCCTCTTTTCAATTACTTTATTTTATTTTACCACAAAATACCGAACAAGTATACGAACACTTTGTGACTTTATAGTGATATACCTCACATAATTGCAATTCAAATGACAAAATTGTGAAAAGAATCACATAAGTATTGATTTGTTCTTAATCCCTGTTAAACTATAGTTGTAAGTCATATTAAACATAACCCTATACCATTGTTGAAATAACCCCCTTATTTCACAATTAAAAAAACGTTCATCTAATTCGATGAACGTTTTTTTATTTAGCTTGCTTTATTTAATTGTGTTTCTTGTTGATGATCACTTTGAGTGGATTCATTGTTGCTTGATTGTTGAGAGCGATTTTGACTTTGCCCTTCACTATTTGTATTCTCATCTTGTTGATTCGTGTTTCGAGATGGATCTGCTTGATTATTATCCTCTTCGTATGGTTCATTACTTTGTTCATTTGATCCTTGATTTGAATCTTGGTTTGAATCTTCATTTGTATTTGAGTGATGTTGATCTTGATGACCTTGATTATTCTGATCGTTTTCTTTAGGTAATGTACAGCCATCATCATTACATAAATAACCATCACGAGATAAATTTTGCCAAGCTCTCGTAAATTCGATTGTATTTTCTGCTTTATCACATTCTGCTTGAGAGTTACCTTGATTTAATAAGCAATTTCTAGCTACTGTATAAGCTTCTGTATCAAAGTTTTCAGTTTCATTATGATTGTTCGGTTTAACACCATTTACATTTTCTTCTACTGGAATTTCATCTGTAGATTGTTGATTGTTATCATTATTATTTGTTTTTGATTTTTCTTCTTTAGTTTTAACATCTTCACCTGTCGATTCTGAAGTTGTTTTTTTCTCAGTAGTCGTTTCAGATGATTTTTCGTTATCATTATGTTCATTATTCTTAGAAGTTTGGTTGTCACATGCTACTAGAAATAATAAGCAAACTGTTAAGAGACCATAAATCCATTTCATAGAATCACTCCTCGGCCTTTTTGCTTTTTCTTTCTTACTATTCATTAAAGACACTTCTTTCTTATAAAATAATTAAGCATTTAATAAAACATAAGAATATCATACATGATAAACTAACATTAGTAAAAACTATTGTAACATGTAGGAGGTATTAAATATGTATAGAAATGTTAAAAAGGATGAGTGGACAGGTAGAACAGATAGCACAACATTGCGTTCTGCTTTTAGATTTCATCAAATCGTTGACTCAATTCATATTGAGAAAGAAGACATTACACCAAAGAAAGAATTCGAACATCAAGTTAATATGGCACTTATAGGTTTTGAATGCGATGAAGGTGTTTCTAGAAATAATGGTCGACCAGGTGCAGTAGACGGTCCTAAACATTTTAGAAAAGCTTTAAGTCCTTTACCAATACATAATGAGTACTTACATTTAACTGACTACGGAGATGTCATTTGCCACAAAAATAAAATGGAAGAAGCGCAATCAGAACTTGGAGATAAAATCTCAAACATATTATTGCATAATGACTTTACAGTTATTATCGGTGGTGGTCATGAAGTATTATATGGCCATTATTTAGGTGTAAGAAAAGCCAACAAAGACAAAAAAATTGGCATCATCAATATAGACGCACATTTTGATATGAGAGATTACGACGAAAAACCATCTTCTGGCACAATGTTTAAACAGATTTTAGATCAAGATGATCAAGTTGGTTATTTCGTACTAGGTATTCAGAAAAATGGTAATACAAAAGCACTCTTCGAAAGAGCTGATGAATACGGTGTCCAATACATTCGTGAAGATGAACTTCGTAGCCATTTATCGATAGAAACAATTACTTCTATTAATTCATTCATTGAAGGATATGATGAAATTCTCATTACATTATGTACAGATTCTATAGATGTAAGTTATGCACCTGCAGTAAGTGCACCTTGTATTATGGGATTACAACCTCAAATCGTTCAAACAATTTTACAATTAGTTACAAACTCAAACAAAAGTTCAAGCATTAGTATTGCTGAGCTATCACCAAGATTCGATATAGATAATCGAACTGCAAGATTACTTGCGAATATCGCATCGAATATTTATCACGATCAAGCAGAAGTCATTCAATCACAGTGGGAGTCCTAAATCATGTCAGAATTTAAAAAAGGTATTATATATGCAATATTTGCATATGTTATTTGGGGTGTCCTACCAATTTATTGGAACCTCGTAAGTGAAATTGGACCATTCGAAATTTTAGCACATCGTATTATATGGTCAGCAGTATTCATGTTATTACTGTTATTATTTACAAAACAATTTCCAATGTTCAAAGCAGCAACGATTAAGCTATTTAAACAAAAGAAAATGCTATTCGCTATTATCATCGCTGGTTATATAATTACAGTGAACTGGGGTACATTTATTTGGGCAGTTAATAACCACCATGTGCTACAAGCAAGTCTTGGTTATTACATCAATCCTTTAATGAGTATTTTCCTAGCCTTTATTTTCTTAGGCGAACGATTCTCAAAAGCTCAATGGGTAGCTATTCTATTAGCATTTGTTGGTGTTATTTATATGACTTTTCAAGTCGGAGAATTTCCGTTCGTATCAATATTACTCGCAACATCATTTGCGCTTTATGGATTGATCAAGAAAGTTGTAGATATCGATGCATTTAGTAGTATTACGATAGAATGTATCGTGACATTACCAGCAGCACTTATTTATATCTTCTACTTATCACAACACAACGCCATTACATTTGGTATGAACAGTTCAAGCGGATGGTTATTACTTTCTGGTGCTGTTACAGCTGTTCCACTTATTTTATTTAGTGCTGGCGCAAGAAGAATACCACTATCATTAACAGGCTTTATTCAATATATTGGTCCAACTATCATGTTCTTTATCGGTATATTCTTATTGAACGAACATTTCGATGTTGATCAATTTATTACATTCATATTTATCTGGGCAGGTATTATCATTTATAGTTACAGTAAATATGTAGAACTTAATCGCAATAGAAAAAAATTAACAAAAGAAGCTCGTTAACAATAAAAGGCTGAGACATTCATGGATGTCTCAGCCTTTATTCGTTAATATATATCGCCACAAGTTGTAGCTAATAATGCTTTAATTGTATGCATTCTATTTTCTGCTTGTTGGAATACTTTTGAATAATCTGATCTAAATACGTCATCTGTCACTTCCATACATGTTACACCAAACTTTTCGAAGCATAGCGCACCCATTTCAGTATTTAAATCATGAATAGCTGGTAAGCAATGTAAAAATAAAGTTTCATTTTTACCAGTTAAATTAATTAAGTTTTGATTTACTTGGTAATCTTTAAGTAATTCAAAGCGTTCTTCCAATTGTTGTTCCTCACCCATTGAACACCAAACATCTGTATATATGATATCACTGCCGTAAATACCTTCTTGGATATTATCTGTAATTAATATCTCACTTCCAGATTCTTTACTAAATGACAATGCCATATTTTGAACTTCTTCATTTGGTTGAAGTGATGATGGTGCAACAATATGAATATTCACACCTAAAATTGCACTCGTAACGAGCAATGAGTTCGCAACATTATTACGTCCATCTCCTATAAATGTCAAAGTCTTTCCTTCGTATGTACCAAAGTATTCTTTAATTGTCATAAAGTCCGCTAACATTTGTGTAGGATGCCACTCATTTGTTAAGCCATTCCAGACAGGTACGTTGGAATATTGAGCTAAGTCTTCTACTGTCTTTTGTTCAAATCCTCTAAAAGCAATACCATCAAACATTGATCCAAGTACGACTGCTGTATCTTCTACAGATTCTTTCTTACCTAGTTGTAAATCTTCTTTACCTAAATAAGACACACTTGCACCCATTTTAGTTGCAGCTACTGTGAAAGCTGAACGTGTTCTTGTTGATTGCTTTTCAAATAATAAAGCGATATGTTTCCCGTTTAAATAACGATGAGGGATCTGATGCTTTTCTTTGAATTTTAATTCCATTGCCAAATCAATAAGTGATTCTAATTCTGCTTTAGAAAAATCAACTTCTTTTAAAAAACTTGTCTTGTTTAATTCTTTTAACATAGATAACTTCGTCCCAATGAAACCAGCTCCTTATTTATTTATAAAGATAATATTACAGCATACGATTCTATTTGTAAATAGTTATTCAATATATTGCATAAAAATACTTTTATTAATTAGTATGACATAATAAACAAAAAATATAACACATTTTCTCGTTTTTCTATTGAAAACGGATACATAATACGTTATGATGTAGTCATCAAACAAAAGGATGTGTTTAGATATGGCAATGAGAGTATCAAAGGACAATAATCAAGTTCATATTCAATGGAGAGTAGCGGACATTACAATTCCAAATAATGAAATTAAAAACATTAAAGAGGATCAAGATATTCACGCTTTGTCTAATGAAGCCCAAGATCATATCGTAAGAATTGGCTCAACTTTTGGCAAAACAAATCGTGTGATTATCGAAACAAATGATAAAGAATACATTATTTATACACATGCTGATAAGAAAGTTTACAACGAGCTCACTAAAGAAGCTTAAGTTCAAACTTTCAGGCATTTTAAATAAACACCGCGAAGTCATATTACACTGACTTCGTGGTGTTATTTATATGGCATTTTCAAATTGAATTATTATGATACATTTTTAAAGCATGCTAACATATAAGAAAGGAGTGATGATCAATATGTTAAGAGACTTAAAAGGGCTCAATGCAGTCATTACAGGTGGCTCTAAAGGTATCGGTAAATCAATCGCGATTGCATTAGCTCATGAAGGCGTCAACGTCGCAATTGCAAGTAGAAATATTGATACTTTAAAAGCAACAGCCGATGAACTTAAACAATATGACGTCAAAGTATTTTATAAAGAAACCAATATTGCGCACCAAAAAGATGTGCAACGTTTCATAGAAGATTCATACCATGCATTAGGCTCTATAGATATCGTGATTAATAATGCAGGTATTATGAAGAATAATTCATTTTTAGAAGTAAGTGAATCTGAATTTGATCAATTATTTGAAACAAATGTTAAAGGTATATACTACGTCTTACAAGAAGCATTACCACATCTCGTAAGACAAAAAAGCGGAGATGTTATAAATATCGCTTCAATGTCTGGTTTAAAAGCCAGTGCAACAAGCAGTATCTATTCTGCTACTAAATATGCGGTAATTGGTATGACTGAAGGTATTATGCAAGAAATGAGAAAACATAACATTCGAGTGTCATATTTAACCCCTTCTGCCGTATTAACAGATTTAATAGGAGAAACACAATTACAAGAAGATACGATGACGCATCCAGAAGATATAGCAGACGTAGTTGTATCACAACTGAAACTACAACCAAGAACATTTATGAAGACAGCACAAATCTGGGCTACTAACCCAACACCAAAAGAATAGGAGAGATCACTATGTATGTTGTAACAAATAGAATTAAAATGAAAAAAGGTTATGCAGAAAAATTAGCACCAATGTTTACTAAAGGTGGCGCATTGCAAGAAATGAAAGGTTTCATTAAAGTCGAAACTTGGAACATGCAAGACATTGATGACAATGACGAATTACATGTAAATATGTGGTGGGAAGAACTAGAAGACTTCGAAGCATGGAAAACGAGCGATGCATTTAAACAAGCACATAGTCGCGGCGGAGACAATAATAAAGACAAAGGCGAATCCCCAATGTTAGGATCTGAAATCGCAATCGCTAAAGTCGAAACAACAATCGATCCAAAATAATCGAAATATGGACAAACTGAACTTATACAGTTCAGTTTGTTTTTTGTTATGGGAGTGGAATGGGAAAGATGTGAGTTTATTTGGTGCTTAAGCTATAATTTGGACAATCTCATGGCTTTACTCAGTACTTAAGCCAAGACTCAAAACCGCCTCATCTCCCCCAACCATTCCCAAACATACAAAAACGACAGGGGCACATCATGCCTCTGTCGCTATTTAAATTTAGAAGAATATATGAGCTAATATAACGATTATCGGTAGCGCTATAATTGTACGCATAATATATATCATAAATAGTTTCCCTAGGCTTACTGGTATTTTCGAACCGAGTATAACGCCCCCTACTTCTGATAAATATATTAATTGTGAAATACTTAAAGCACCTACGATAAATCTTGTCATATCACTTGGTACATTACTAATCAGTAATGATGGTAAGAACATATCAGCAAAACCGATTAATAATGTTTCAGACATTTCTTTTGCATATGGTATTTGCATTAATTCTAATAATGGTACAAATGGTGCGCCTAATATACTAAATGTTGGTGTATATTCAGCAACAATAGTTGCTAAAGTACCGATTGTCATAACCACTGGTAGTACTGCTAACCACATATCCAACACGGTCTTCACACCGTTAATAAAGAATTGTTTAAGGTTAGGTGATTTTACAGCTTTTTGAGTTGCTTGTTCAAATCCCCATGATATTGGATTATGTGTTTTAGGAATTGATTCATTTAATTGCTCAGTGCTTCCGTTTGAATACTTATCTGGAATTTGTTTAAGTGGCCAAATTCTAGGCATTATAAACGCTGCTACAACACAAGCTAAAATAACTGATAAATAAAATTTAAAGAAATAATCCATTAAGCCGATTGTTTGAGCAATGACAATTGCAAATGTAATAGATACAACAGAGAATGTTGTCGCAATGACAGTTGCTTCTCTACGTGTATAAAATCCTTGTTCATATTGTTGGCTTGTAATCATAACGCCTACAGTTCCATCACCAATAAATGATGCTAGATTATCAACAGTTGATCTACCAGGTAATTTAAATACAGGTCTCATAATTGGTGCAAACATTGGTCCTAAAAATTCTAATAAACCAAAGTCCATTAATAAGGGTAAGAACAAACCTGCAAAGAAAAATACGGCAAGTAATGTTGGTAATAAATCATTGTAAACCATTAATCCGGTATTTTCATTTACAACTACCCCTGGTCCGAAATCGAAATAAATAAATATTGCAAATATCGCACCTATTATTCTAATTACGACCCAAATCCAATTGACGTTAAATAATTCATTCGTTATAGATCTCTTAGTAGAAGTACTGAATATCGTAGAATAGATTAATGTCATTACTGCAGAGAAACTAATTAAAAGCATAATAATTAGTCCAGCATAGTCACCGATCCAATCTAAAGCTGTATTTGCAAGGTATGCAACAGGTAAACTTGTTTCCTTCTCCCCTTTATCATCAGTTACTGTTACAGGTACTAAAAATAAATATATTCCTAACAGTGATAATATAATAAACTTTAACCTTCCTACTAAAACGCTCGTCTCTTTCATACTTTCTCTCCTTTACGCAAGACTAACTATACACAATAATTAATAAATATTCAATACTATTCATCTCTAATTTTATTATATATTTTTATGTAAGCGCTGTCATTATTTTTAGTAAAAATAAAAGAATTATTAATCATAATATACCAATGTATTTATTATATTTTTTCTTTAAAAATTTTAAATTTTCAAACTTCTATTTATTATCCGTATAATATATAGATCAATTCCAATTAATTCTTTCAATTTATACCTTAAAAACACCTTACATTTCTGATTGTTCGGGTATTAAATTTTATCTGTATTTTTACAAATCACACTGTTATAATCATGATTATATGTCAAAGAGAAGGAGTTATATGATGTCGAAACCTCGATTAATTACATTTATGTTAAGCGTATTTGTTGTGGGAATGGTTGAATTAATGATTGCAGGTATACTTACTTTAATGAGTAAAGATTTGAATGTATCAGAAGCAATTGTAGGACAACTTGTAACAGTTTATGCATTAACATTCGCAATTAGCGGACCCATACTTGTTAAACTGACTAAGAATGTCTCACCAAAGACTGTATTATTAGTAAGTATGATTATATTTATTTTAGGAAATGGGATTATTGCGATTTCACCTAACTTTACAATACTTGTAATAGGTCGAATATTATCTTCAGCTGCTGCAGCAATTATTGTCGTGAAGATCTTATCTTTAACTGTTGTGTATTCAAAACCAAGCGAACGCGGGAAAATGATTGGTTTAGTTTATACTGGTTTCAGTGCAGCGAATGTACTTGGTGTTCCTCTAGGTACTAAAATAGGAGACTTAGTAGGTTGGAGAATGTCATTTGTGTTTATTTCTACAGTTGGTATTATTGCGCTTATACTTATTATTTTTAATGTCGCAAGCAATAAAATTGATACGCTAGAATCTTCTAGTCAAAGTCAAGATTACAAAGTCATTCATCCTTTAGAAATTGTAAAATATTTAAGCATTACTTTCCTTATATTAGCGGCAAATTATGTTGTCGTAACGTATATTAGCCCATTATTATCTGTGTATGGATATGATTTAAATATTGTATCACTCGTACTACTTGTTGCAGGTATCGGTGCAATTATTGGTACTTCATTAGGTGGATATATTACAGATGCATTAGGTAGTAAAAAGTGGCTATTAATTTCATTAAGTACTTATACAGTACTCATGCTTGTATTTGAACAATTCTTACCGATACTTGTTATTACATTAATTGGTGTATTTGCTTGGAATATTGTCCAATGGGGATCAAATCCACCTATCCAAATCGGTATTATCTCTCAAATTGAAGGAGATACAAGTGCAGCAATGAGTTGGAACATGTCTAGTTTAAATGCAGGAATAGGTGCTGGTTCATTATTAGGTGGGATATTCGTATCATACTTTAATGTCGTATCTAGTTTATATGTAGCAGGTGCATTAAGCTTTATTGCATTCCTAATTTGTTTAACAATTAAGAAACAACCAAAGACACAAAAAGCATAATAAAAGCGAGTGAGATATAATGGCACTGCACCCTTACTAAGGGAGCTCAATAAAAACACTATTTTCTAGGCTGCTAATTCCCTATATTCTATAGGGGATAAGTAGCCTAGTT
>NZ_JAJNIR010000047.1:0-19949 GCF_022385935.1 Mammaliicoccus sp. J-M41
GATTGGTTAAGCCAATCACTCTGAAGTACTTTCAGTACTCAATTATTGGAATTAACGTTGACATATTGTCATTCAGTTTTCAATGTTCATTATAAAACAATTTGGAGCGGGTGATCGGAATCGAACCGACAACATCAGCTTGGAAGGCTGAGGTTTTACCACTAAACTACACCCGCTTAGCTATATTAAAATTGATGAATGGTGCGGCCGAGAGGACTTGAACCTCCACGGGATTTCTCCCACTAGGCCCTCAACCTAGCGCGTCTGCCATTCCGCCACGACCGCGCATGGTTTGCAGTACTCAATCAATTTGTTATTTAAGTTACTGTCATTAAGTATATTACATTAAGTTTACAAAGTCAATACAAATGTTTAACTTTTCAATGTAATTTTACATTGAATAACTTGTCTTATTATTTGTTACGTTTCGTTCAAGCAACATTAACTATAATACGCTGGATCTATTATTTCGTCAATGCTTTTTTATTAAAAATTTAAATAAAAAGTACTACACTCGCATATTTTTAGTGTAGTACTTTCCCAATTATTCTTTATGTTATATTTTTTAACTTTCCACCACATCGTCCACATCTATATTTACGTGTATTAACACGTTTAATACGTTTGAATTCTGTTTTACATTGCCCACATTGATATAAATAGTTAGCACGTTCTTTATAACTTTGAACGGCTTTACAAAATCGTGGTGCACCTACTTCGTTACTTAAATCTTTAAAAGCTTTGTCTTTATGCTGATATCCTTTACCCTCTATATGTAAATGATAATGACAAAGTTCATGTTTAATAATATCTATTAGTGCTTCAACACCAAAATGTTCATATTGTTTCGGATTAATTTCTATATCATGACTTTTTAATAGATACCTTCCACCAGTTGTTCTTAACCTTTTGTTAAATACTGCATTGTGTTTAAAAGGCTTATTAAAATATTCCATTGATATATTAGACACAAGTTCTTGAAGTGTCTTATTGTCCATTAGGGTCTATCATAGTTAATGATACTTTTTGTTTATCTTGGTTTACATCTAATACCCAAACATCAACTATATCTCCTACACTTACAATATTCATAGGATGCTTAACATATCCTTTAGATAATTTAGAAATATGAACAAGACCATCTTGTTTTACACCTATATCTACAAACGCACCAAAGTCTACTACATTTCGTACTGTACCACTTAAAGCCATATTTGGTTTCAAGTCTTCCATAGAAAGAACATCTGACTTTAAAATTGGTGTTTCGAATTCATCTCGTGGATCTCTTAAAGGTGCTATTAAAGAAGCAATGATATCTTCAAGTGTCGGTATACCTATATTTAAATTTTCACTTGTATCTTGTATATCTAATTTATTTAGTTTTTCTTTTAATACATCTGAACCAATATCTTCTTTTTGTAAACCAACATGTTGAATTAACGCATAAGCCGCTTCATAACTTTCAGGGTGAATAGCGGTTTTATCAAGTGGTTCGCTTCCATCTAGTATTCTTAAAAATCCAATACTTTGTTCAAATGTTTTATTACCTAATCTTGGAACTTTAGCTATTTCTGAATGATGTGTTATAACACCTTTTTCTTCTCTGAATTTAATAATGTTATTTGCAACTGTATTGCTAAGACCAGATACATAACTTAGTAACGATGGAGATGCAGTGTTCACATCAACACCAACTTGGTTAACGGCAGTTTCCACAACGAATTTTAAAGTTTCACTTAGTGCTTTTTGATTTACATCATGTTGATATTGACCGACACCGATTGATTTAGGATCTATTTTAACAAGTTCACTTAATGGATCTTGTACACGTCTACCTATAGATACAGCACTTCTCTCTTCAACTTTAAAATCAGGAAATTCTTCTCTAGCTATATCTGAAGCTGAATAAACCGAAGCACCCGCCTCGTTAACGATCACAAATTGGCAAGGTAAGTCATGCTTTTTAATCATTTCAGCTACAAATTGTTCTGATTCTCTACTTGCCGTTCCGTTACCAATCGCAACTAATTCAATATTATGTTTCTTGATCATATCTACAAATATCTTTTCCGCTTGATCAGTTTTAGATACTGGAGGATGAGGATATATCACATTTTTATCAACAAATGAGCCATATTCATTAATAACAGCCAACTTACAACCCGTTCTGTATGCTGGATCTAGTCCTAGTATTTTTTTACCTTTTAATGGTGCTTGCAATAAAAGGTTTTTTAAATTCTCAGAGAAGATCTCAATTGCATGTTCTTCAGCTTTTTGTGTTAATTCACTTCTAATCTCTCTTTCAATAGAAGGTAAGATTAATCTTTTCAAGCTATCTTGAATGGCTTCTTTAATCACTTCAATATGTTTATGTTCTTTTTTCACAAATTGAGTTGTTAAATAACTTTCTAATGAAGCAGTATCTATTTCGAATCCTACTTTCAATATACCTTCTGATTCTCCACGGTTAATAGCTAGAACTCTATGAGGTACTATTTTCTTAATTGGTTCTTCATATGTATAGTACATTTCAAAAATATTTTTCTCATCTTCAGCTTTCTTTTTCTTCTCAGTCACTAATTTACCTTGTCTTTCAACACTATTTAAAATGTATTTACGGTATTTTGGCTCATCTGAAATCATTTCAGCTATAATATCTTGTGCACCTTTAATGGCAGCTTCATGAGATGTAACTTCTTCAGTAATATATTTTGAAGCTTCTTCTACTAAATCAATATTAGAAGTACCTTCAAGTATCCATTTAGCTAAAGGTTCTAAACCTTTTCGTTTTGCTTCTGTAGCTCTTGTTTTTTTCTTTTTCTTAAATGGTCGATATAAATCTTCTATTCTTTGTAATTTTGTTTGTTTTAAAATATCATTTTTTAAGTCTTCTGTTAATAAACCTTGTTCATCAATTAATCTAATGACTTCTTCTTTTCTATTATGCAAGTTAAGTGCATATGTATATTCATTTTCAATTTGTTTAATTTCAACTTCATCAAGACCACCAGTTAATTCTTTTCTATATCTTGCTATAAAAGGCACGGTATTCTTATCTTCTAGTAATTCTAGTACAGTTTTAATTTGTTTTTCTGTAAAAGGATGATTTTTCTTTATGATTTCTATTAGTTCTTGATTCATAATTGCCTCCTAAAAATGGTTATATTTTATTTTAACATAAATAGAATATAACCATTTTTGATTTTGAAATAAGAAAGCCAGAAACATTTGAAATGTTTCTGGCTCTACTAATATATTATTTATTTCATTGCAGCTTCTTTTAATTTCTTTATTGCTGTTCTTTGAAGTCTTGAAACATGCATTTGACTGAGACCTATTTTTTCTCCGGTCTCTTTTTGACTTAAGCCCGAAATAAAGGTGTATTGAATTATTTCTCTTTCTCTATCCGTTAAAATAGGCAGAATTTTTTCTAATATCATTCTTTTTTCAGTTAAATCATAACCTTCTTCTGATTCTCCCATAATATCCAACAACGTAACGGTCGATCCGTCTTTATCCGCTTCGATAGAATGGTCAACACTTAAGGCATTATAACTTTGACCCATTTCCATTGCTTCTAGGACATCTTCTTCTGTTACTTCTAGTCTATTTGCAATTTCAATAATTTTAGGTGACCTTCCTAATTCATTGGTCAATTCTTCATTTGCCTTTTTTATTTTAGGGCCAATTTCTTTAATACGTCTAGGTACATGTACACTCCAAGTTTTATCTCTTAAATATCTCTTTATCTCACCAATTACAGTTGGAACTAAAAATGCTTCAAACTTTCTTTCAAATGAAACATCGAATCTTTTTATAGCACCTAATAAACCAACCATACCAACTTGAACAAGATCTTCATGATGTGCTTGGCCTTTAGAATATTTATATGCTAAAGATTCTACTAATTTCTGATAATGTAATACTAGCTTTTCTTGAGCTTCACTATTATCATTTTCTTGGTAATCTGCTATCCAAGCATTAATGTCTTCTGGAGAAACTTCATTATAAACTTTGGACTCTTCCGTCATGTGTTTGCACCTGCTCTTTAGATAAATACTTTGTCATACTTATTGTAACACCAGCATCTTTTTGGACACTTACTTCATCCATTAATGACTCAATAAGAAATAGTCCTAATCCACCTTGTCTCAAGAAATTGATATTATCACTTTCTTGGTATGGTCCAAGCACTTTTTTAGCTTCTTCATAATTAAAGCTTTTACCTGAATCTGATACAATGATTTCTATTTTATCTTCAAATACAAGGTAACCTATTAATATTTCACCTTCAACTTTATCACTATATGCGTGTTTCACTGCATTTGTTACCGCTTCTGACACTGCAATTTTTGAATCTTCAATATCTTCATATGAAGCACCAGCTCTATTAAACACGCCAGATAATGTTAATCTGACAAGTCCAACATATTCTGGAGCTGCAGGGAATCTCATCTCTATATAATCATAGTTAGATGTCATCTCATTATACCTCCGTTCCTTTGTTGACATGCATTAATTCTTTAAGTCCTGTAATATCAAATAATCTCTCAATTCTATCAGATACACCAAGCACATATAGTGATTTATCATGTTCATTGAGTGATTTTAATGTGCCAACAAATAAACCTAAACCAGTAGAATCCATATAACTTACGTTCTCCAAATTAACATGTATATCATGTGTTCCTTTTTGTCTAATCGGTTGTAATACGTCTTGAAGTTGAGGCGCAGTGTACACATCCAGTTCTCCGCCAACTTTAATTTCATAGTAATTTTCATGTTCAGTAGTTTCAATGTTAAGATTCATTCCTTGTTACACCCCTAAATGTATTAGACTTTCATCATTTATTTTTACCCGTTTTTAAAATGTTTAATCTTATTTAACACATCTTAAATATTTTTAACTTACAACTATTTAACTCTTTTAACAATTAATATCGTTAAATCATCTCTTTTATTTGGATTCTGTAGTTTAACAAGCTCTTCATATAAGATTTGGACAATGTCTTGCGGATGTAGTTGTTTATACTCATCAATCATACTTAATAAATCTGTCGTTTTGATAAATTCATTTTGTTGATTGCGCAGTTCTGTTACACCGTCAGTAAACACGATAATCATATCTTGTAATTCTATTTTTATTTCACTTTGCTTATAACGTGTATGTTTATTAACACCAAGTACAATGCCTCGTTCAGACATTTCTTTAAATTCTCCAGTCTGACTTCTATATATGTACCCTGGTTCGTGGCCTGCAGAACTATAATAAAGCATATTATTTATTTCTTCATATAGACCATAGAACATTGTTACAAACATATTTTGATTAACGTTCTTTTCTACAACTCGATTCAAACGTTTCAAACCGTCACTCGGTAATTGCGAATGACCGTAAGAATCCATGCCAAATTTAATCATACTCATCGCTAATGCTGCCGGTATACCTTTACCGATAACATCTGCTACTGCAAAACTCATTGTTCCGTCATTGTGATCAATTAAATTAAAATAATCTCCACTAACTTTTTGTGCTGGAACGGAAATTGCCCCAATTTGAATACTATCAAATTGAGGGATTTTAGGCTTTAGCATCGTTTGTTGCAAACTAGACGCAACTTCCATTTCTTTATCATGAATTTTAATCTTATTTAATAACTTCTTATAATCACGGTATGTAAAGCCATAGCCTATCATGACTTCTAAAAGAACATCAAATGAACGAATGATTTGTTCTTTAGTCAGTTCTGGTTCCTGTTCCATAATATTTACATGTAATTGTACTATCTCCTCTGGTGAAACATTATCTTCAATGGCTTCAGTTGAAAATGTTTGGCAAGATGATAAAATTGCGTCATCATTTGTTTGAACATAATCAAGTAATAATTGAAGATACTGTTGTTTCTTTTGTTCTGACACGAAGTCACCTCGTTTCAAATATACTAAAAAAGCTTTAGGTTAATCCTAAAGCGGAAGACGTTTTAAAGTAATATTGATTCTTTTAAAACAATTTCATTATGTATTACCTAATGTATCAAATTTTTGTTGCAAAGTAAGATTGAGGCTGATGGCAATTGCAGTATCGACCTCTTTCATCTTTGCATCAGATAAATATGTTAATTTTTCTTTTAAGCGTTTTTTATCAATAGTTCTGATTTGTTCAAGCAAAATTACGGAATCTCTGTCTAGTTTATATTTCGCTGCCTCAATTTCTACATGAGTGGGAATTTTGGCTTTATTTATCTTACCAGTAATTGCTGCAACAATCACAGTCGGGCTGTATCGATTACCTGTATCATTCTGGATAATAACGACTGGTCTTGTTCCCCCTTGTTCAGAACCTGTAACTGGTGAAAGATCTGCGAGATATACATCTCCTCTTCTCATTTATTCACCTTGCTGAGAGGCTATATGCGATTCATTTGAATCACAAGCTTCACATTCACAATAGTATGCTTCAGATGCAAGGGAGAGATTTAAATCGGCCATTGAACGGTAGCCTTCTTTCAGTGTTTGTTCTAAACTTTGTGTACGATTTTGCGTTAAAGATGTCATAACAAATACCTCCAGATAAAATAAATGTAAATTTTGTTGATTAAGTTATTAATATCATAACAAATGTAACTCTATTTGACTATGCTATTTTAATAATTCGTTCGTAATTTCAACATTTTCATCGTCATGATAAATACGTGGTAATCTCTTTTTCAAGTTACAAAGTACTTCATAATTAATGGTATCTTGCGCTTCAGCAATCTTTTCTGCTGATTGTTCTGAATCAACATCATTATCCATGAGAATGACTTTATCACCTGTTTGAACATCATCTGGCACTTTAATCATCGTTTGATCCATACATACTCTACCTATGACGGGACAATTCACACCATTTACATTCACGAGTGTGTCTTGCATCTTTCTTAAGTAACCATCTGCATAACCTATTGGTAATGTGGCCACTTTAATACGTTCACCAGCAGTAAATGTTGCACCATAACTCACTGTTTCCCCAGGTTCTAAATATTTAGTTTGAACAACTTCTGTTACTAATTGCGCAGAAGGCTTTAATTTTAAATTAGAAATTTCTTGAATATATTTTGATGGATAATATCCATATAATGAAATACCAAATCTAACAGCTGTACAAATAGATGCAT
Organism: Mammaliicoccus sp. J-M41; assembly: GCF_022385935.1. Taxonomy (NCBI): domain Bacteria; kingdom Bacillati; phylum Bacillota; class Bacilli; order Caryophanales; family Staphylococcaceae; genus Mammaliicoccus; species Mammaliicoccus sp. J-M41. Next base: position 7,158 of record NZ_JAJNIR010000047.1, read on the forward strand.
CATATCTTAAAGCACCTGCTGAATTTTGAGCATGTATATATTCAGGTGTTTGAGAAGACTCTACAAATTCTTCAAATAATTCATATTGCTTTTTAGAAAAATCATTTGGTTCGTCTGCAGAAGCAAAGTGCGTATATACACCTTCAAATATAAGGCGTTCATGCTGTTCTATTTTGTGAACGACATGTTGGTAAGTTTCAATATCTTTTAATCCAATTCTACCCATGCCTGTATCTATTTTTACGTGCATCCATAAAGGTTTATCAGAATCATCATCTATTGATTCTATTGCATCATCTAACCATTGTTCTGACGGAACGGTTAATGCAACTCTATGTTGAACAGCTTTATTAATATCTTTAGTATTAATAACGCCGAGTACTAATATTTTAGCTTTAATACCATGCATTCTTAATTCAATTGCTTCATCTAATGTCGCAACTGCAAAGAAGTCTACACCTTCATTCATTAAGTAAGTCGCAATTGGTACACTTCCTAATCCGTATCCATTTGCCTTAACGACTGCCATAATCTTCTTATTTGGATGAAGTCTTCCTACTGCTTGATAATTTTCTAGTATTGCCTTTAAATCGACGTTGATATAAGTTGGCCTATAATATTTTTCGGACAACAGCAAGGCACCTCCTCTTATAATATTTGTATTTTATCATATAGAAATCAATCTTGCTTAATATTTTCTATAATCACAATAGCTTCTGCATAATGTTTTGTGTGTGTAATGGACGGATGAACACGGTATCCTTCGCATATTATTTCTGGTTTCCCATTTTCATCTGGTAAACAATTAATCGAATGAAAGCCGTATTTTTTACCAATACCTGTACCCATCGCTTTACTAAATGCTTCCTTCACAGCAAATCTACCAGCGATAAATTCGATTTTTCTCGATTCTAATTTAATTTTGCTAAAAATATTTATTTCATCTTTTGTTAAAATTTTATTAACCATTTCTGGTCGTTTCGTATACCAATCTTGTATACGTTCTATTTCGACTAAATCTATGCCGACACCTTGAATCATCGTTAACACCTTCATTTTCACTGATTAAAATCATTTTTCAATTCTATTTTGTATTGCGTGTTTAATACGATTTGCCTTTTCTTTATTTAAATATTGAATCATTCGATTCCCTCCAGCTGTAGACAACGTAATATTAGCCAGGTTAAACTTTCTCATTATGAATCCTTCATATAAATCAACATTTTGAATTCTACCCATAGGTATCGTTGTTTCTCTAATCATAAAAATTCCTGATTTAATGTTTATTTCATCATCATTAATTTCATACCTGAAATTTCTATACATGTAATAAGGCTGGATGATTAAACCATATATTGCTATTACAAAGATAAGCACTACGGGAATAAGCAGAAACCATTTTGAAGCTGTCGTCCACCATAAATTAAAAATTACTGCCATGACGATTAATATGATGATGAGTATTGAAATTGTAATGAGCGATCCAATACGTTCAACGACCATTCCCTTTTTATCCATTCTATATCTAGGAAGCATCTACGTGACCTCCTTTATCTTTATACCATTTATAAATATTTAACGTATCTTGTTTATTAATAAATCTTAATCCTTTAGACAACATACCATTTCCATATGCTATTTGAATTGTGAAATGTGCAATATCTTTACGTTTAATAATTGGATTTTCATGTAATTCAAAAGTTAAAATCTTATTTCTATTCGCCCAAATTGTTGTATATTCAAACGGTGTTGCATTCAGTATGACAATTGAGTCGTCATAAATTTTATATCCAGATTTCAACGTAATGATACTTGCATAAAATATCATAACCAAGAATATTACTAATCCGATCATCCAAGTATAAGACCATAAATATATTTGGATAGGTATCACTATTAACAATAGAATAATCGTCGGGATGAACACTCTTCTACGAATACCTTGTTTAGGTAAGCCTTTTTTAACGGAATGAAACTGAAATTGTGGAATAATATCTTCAAGTAATTGATATGCTTCTTTCTTCTTCATAAATGGCAAGATTGTAACAGTTCCTACATCAGTATCTTCTCCATTTTCAAAATGTCCATCTGAAGTAATTATCGCTGATATTTTAGTATATCCGATCACTCTTCTGAATATAGATTCTTCTTCTTTTAATGCTTGTATTCTTCTAATTGGAACGGTACGCTTTTGAACAGTTAACAAACCATATTTAACCGTTAAAAGTTCCCCATCAAATGTTAATTGATATTTATAATTTTTAATAAATACAATAAGTGATCCAACGACATAACTCAATATAATAAATAAAAGTGTAATTGATATGATAACAAATGTTAAATTAACAACTTGATTAATCAGTGGACTGATATAATCCTCGATATCGATTATTTGTGTGAAAAATCCAAGTAATGAGCCAAGTGCCGCAAATACAATCAAAATGCCACCACTTGTAAAACTCATCTTCAATAAATCTTTAGTAGATAATCTAAAGAACACGACTTCTTCTTTTTCATTAATAACATCACGTTGATCAGAATCAGACGACGTTCCATGTTCCTCGTTTAACTCATCTTCGCTTTGCTCTTTATTTTTAATAGCATATTTTCTTTCTTTTAAATATTTTGAAAGACTATCACTTTGTGACTTCGTAATCGTATCTAATTCAATACCATCACTCGGTGTTTTAATACTTAAACTCACGCCACCTAACAACTGATGTACAATATTTTGAGAAGTATCAACAGACTGAATCCTTTCAATATTTAACTCTTTACGATTTTTTGAAAAGACACCCCAAGTCATAATCAATTGATCATTCTCTATCCAATAACGTGTATTGTAAATCTTAATTGCTTTAAAAATACTACTTATAAGTGAAAAAATTAATAGAACAATTGGAAATGTAAGGTCCCAAAAATTATCAAGTCCGCGTGTTACAACAATAAACACAGCGATTATTAATGGAAATACATTTTCTTTTAAACTGGCTAAAAAGCCACTAACATAAGATATTGGATGTAATTTTTGAGGATCAAACATCATCAGTCACCTCTTTAACCTTAGTCATGATATTTAATCTCGTTTGGTCAGCTATCACTCGGTTGACCATTGGTAACACTTCTAAATTACCTGCTGTTACAACAACGACAAAGTAAATGTTAAACAATCTTGAAATTGGTCCGTGCTTTATCGTTACATATTGTATTCTGTCATATGGTTGTACAAATCTTTTTTGATAATAAAGCCCGCTTTGTACTTCAATATACCGTTCTCCAATTTCAAAAGATGTTCTTTTAAGTCGTATGATCGGACTTATAAATCCTATCGCAATGATCAACAGCGCAATCGGTGTCACAATATAAATGAGAAATGTCCACCAATCATATTTATGCCATAAAAATACAAATACACTGTACAAAACTAAGATAACTATGACATTTATAATATGATTTACATACTCATATTTTATAGACTGTTTTGGCATTTTGTGTTCGAGTATTGGTTTATACATATAATCTCCTCTATCGTTCAATTTACGTGTATTATATCATAAAAAAAGTGTGCGTAACCTTAGAGATTACACACACTTCTTGTTTAGTTTTTATTTTGAATGCTCAGCAAATGTTCTACCTGAGAATTGTTTTTTTGAACGTTGTTTGTTTGGTTTATTGTTTTTACCTTTGTTACGGTCAAATTGATTGTTTTTATCATTACCGCGACGTTTGTTGTTTTTACCATCAAATCTAGTTCTAGATTTACCACGTGAGTTACCACCACGGTTACCTTGTTTGCCTCTATGATTAGACTTTTTAGATAATGGTTTTTCAAATGTTAATTGAATTTCTGCATCGTTGTTAGAAGTAATTAATTCTTGTAATAATGCAGCAACTAATTTTTGGTCACCGTATTCTTTAATTAATGATTCAGCAATTTTTTCAATGCGACCTTCGATTGGACTTTCTACCCAACCTTTAACTTTATCTTTAACATCTGATTCTTTCGCTTTCATAACTTCACCAGGTGTTGGTGGACGTAAAGCGCTCATTTGACGTTTATTAGCTTTTTCGATTTGACGGATATAATCCATTTCGATTGGATTTACAAATGTAACGGCAACACCTTGTTTACCCGCTCTACCTGTACGACCAATACGGTGTGTATAACTTTCAGTATCTTGAGGGATATCAAAGTTATAAACGTGACTTACGCCAGAAATATCTAATCCACGAGCTGCAACATCTGTAGCTACTAAAATATCGATTTGATCATTTTTGAATTTTTTCAATACTTCTAAACGTTTAGCTTGTGTAATGTCACCGTGTAAACCTTCAGCACGGTATCCTTTAGTGATTAAAGCACTTGTTAATTCATCAACACGACGTTTCGTACGACCGAATACAATTGCTAATTCAGGATTTTGAACATCTAATAAATTCGTAAATGTCTCGAATTTTTCTAATTCTTTAACGATTGTGTAGAATTCATCAATTTGTGGATCTGACAATTCGTTAGACATTGTTTTAACAATTTTTGGACTCTTCATGAATTTTTGAACTAATTCTTGAATAGCTTTTGGCATTGTTGCTGAGAATAGTAATGTTTGACGATTTTCAGATGGAAGTTTAGACATTATAAATCTCATATCATCTATAAAGCCCATGTTCATCATTTCATCTGCTTCATCTAAGATCAATGTAGAAATTGATTCTGTTTTTAATGTTCTTCTATTTAAGTGGTCAATCACACGTCCTGGTGTACCTACTACGATTTGTGGACCTTTTTTAAGTGATTTGATTTGTCTGTCTATTGGCATACCACCGAATACAGTTACGACACTTACGTTTTGTCCTTTACTGAAACTACGTAATTGCTCTGCCACTTGGTTTGCTAATTCACGTGTTGGTGCAAGAATCAATGCTTGTACACCTTGTTTATCTGCTACTTTATCAATTAATGGAATACCAAATGCACCAGTTTTTCCTGTTCCAGTTTGTGCTTGTCCTAGCACGTCCGTACCTTGTAATGTATGTGGAATACTTTCGATTTGTATTGGTGTTGGTTCAGTAAATCCCATTTTGTCCAAAGCGTTTAAGGTAGCTTCAGAAATACCTAATTCTTTAAATTTTTGCAAAATAATTCTCCTTTTATATAGTTAATTCATCTCGTCTTTTTTATTCAACTTCTATATACTACCACCCTTTTACCAATAGCGCAATGCGATTAAATCGTCGTTTACATTTAATTTTCATAGACAAAAACATAAAAAAACTGCACTAAAAAGGGATTTAGTACAGTTTCACTTCTTTATTTATTTTTAAATATAAATTTTTCAACTTCATAAAAAACTTTATAATTTACTTTTGATAAACAAATTTCATGTGGTCCTTTATCAATTTCAACTAGACGTGCATGCTTTATTCTCTTCACTAAGTTTCTCGATTTCTCAATTGGAACAAGACCATCTATTGTGCCATGAATGATTAACGTTTTCGCTGTTATTTGTTCTGGAACATATAGCGCACTTTGCTGTAATTTTTTAAATGCCACAAATGATTTATAGTTTATTTTGATTGTACGTCTCACCATAAAATCAAGAATCTTCAAATCTGCATATCTCATATTATTGATAAATGCATATGGTGACTTAACCAAGTATTGTATATTAATATTTTCAAAAGCTGGTGCAATTAACACTAATTGATCGGGTTGTTTAATTTTAGCTAACAAACCTGCAATAATGCCACCCATTGAAAATCCTATCACAATGACTTTATCTGATTTCTTTCTTAATATTTCATAAGATTGTTTCGCTCTCTCAAACCACATATCTTCATTTGTATCTTTAATCAATAAATTCAAGCCATGTCCTGGGTATTCCGGCGCTTCAAGTATAAAATCATAGCGACTACTCAAATATTCAATTAATGGTAATAACTCATAACGACCACCTGTATAACCATGTAAAAACAAGATACCTACTTTCATGTAAGCGCGTTAATAATCGTTTCGAGTGACATACCTCTAGAACCTTTAAACAAAGTGATAGAGTCTTCATTTAATTGATTTTTTAAATAGTCTGTGATTTCCTCTTTATGCTCAAAGTGATAAGTTTCAGGTATATATGCTTTCGCAATATTTGATATATGAGCCGCTTCTTCACCATATGTGATTAACGTTTGTATAGCTTTATGTTCTAAATAATAGCCAACTTGCTCATGCATCTCTTGACTCATTTCACCTAATTCTAATACATCCGCAAGAATAAGTGTCTTATCCGATTGTTCCATATTATGCAGTGTATCAATTGCTGCTTTCATACTTGTTGGACTTGCATTATATGCATCATTAATGAGTAAACCATATTGGTCAGTTTCAATTCTTTGCATGCGCATATCCGTTAATACAAGATCATCTAGAGAACTTTGAATAACATCTTCCGTTACACCTAAATGTTTAGCCACTTGAATTGCATATGTGGCATTTTTAACATTGTGTTCACCTAATATATTTAAATGATAAATGAAATGACTATTATTCAATTGAAAATTGATGCCATGACTTGATGATTGATTCGTTTTAATAATCACATCATTATCATTCGCTACCCCTACAGATAGTTTGTCATGTTTCATTTCAGATACGAAAGGTTTAAGTAATGGCTCATCACCATCGTATATGAATAGTCCTTTATCTTTAAGACCTTCTGTAATTTCAAATTTGGCTTTTGCAATACCTTCTCTAGAACCTAAATCTTGCATATGAGACTCACCAATATTCGTGATAATGGCAACATCAGGTTCAGCTAAATGTGTTAATTCACTAATTTCACCAAAACCACTCATACCCATTTCTAGAATGGATACTTCAGTATCTTCATCCAAGTCGAGTATCGTCAATGGACAACCAATTTCATTATTATAATTTCCTTGTGTCTTCTTAACTTTAAATGATTTATTCAATACACATTCAACCATATCTTTAGTTGTCGTTTTACCATTTGAACCTGTAATTGCGACAACTTTAGGATTTACATATTTCAAATATACTTTAGCTAAACTTTGTAATGCTGCTAAAGTGTCATCAACAAAAATAATGGGTCCTTCTGGCGGATTTGGTACATCTTTTTGCCAAAATGATGCACCTGCACCATCATCAAGTGTTTGACGTACAAATTTATGACCATCTACATTTTCACCTTTAAATGGTATAAACAAATTTGATTTAGCAATTTTTCTTGAGTCTATACATGTACCTTGAACAACGACATCAAGGTATTCGTCTTGAATGTCACAATCAATCCATTCTTTAATTTTACGTAAATTAATATTCATTCTATTTACCCTCAGTCAATTTTATATTTGATATTCTTCTTGTTATCGTATCGTTCAATAGCAAGTTCAATTAACTTAGTTATAAGCTCTGTATAGCTTAAGTTCATGTTCTCCCATAATAATGGATACATGCTGTATTGTGTAAATCCTGGCATTGCATTTGTTTCATTAATATAAATTGTATTATCTTCTGTTAAGAAGAAGTCTGCTCTTACCAATCCAGAACAATCTGTTGCTTTAAAAGCTTCAATAGCCATATTTCTTAAAGTTGTTGCTGTTTCTTCATCTACATCAGCAGGTATTTGAAGTTTAACTTTGCCATCTTTATATTTAGATTTATAATCATAAAATTGTACATCTTTAATAACTTCACCAGGTAAAGTTGTTTCTGGGTAATCATTACCTAATACGGCTACTTCAATTTCTCTTGCATCAACACCTTGTTCGATAACAAGTTTACGGTCAAATTGAAATGCTTCTTCAATACCAGAAATTAATTCTTCTTTATTCGTACATTTACTAATTCCAACACTTGAACCTAAATTTGCTGGTTTAACGAACACAGGATATTCAAGTTTATTTTGTATAAGCTCCACTATATTATGTTCATATTTCTCGTATTCACTTTTTAAGAAACTTACATATGGTAATTGAGGTAATCCTCTGTGAGCGAATAAATGTTTCATCACTAATTTATCCATTGAACTTGATGCTGCAAGCACACCATTACCAACATAAGGAATATCCAATACTTCAAATAAACCTTGAATTGTACCGTCTTCACCGTTTGGACCGTGTAATAATGGAAATACTGCGCTATATGCGTTGCCATCATTACTCGCTTCTAATAATTTAGATATTGGTGTTAATGATTCACTTGATAATTTTAATTGTTCAATATCTTCGACTTTTCCATCGATAGATTGGTCGCTTTTAATCCAATCCCCATCATTTGTAATATAAATGATATCAATTATGTATTTAGATAGATCAACTGCATTGATCACATTTTGAGCCGTTAAAATTGATACATCGTGCTCTGCACTTTTCCCACCATATATAATGCAAATATTTTTTTTAGACATATATAAGCCTCCAAGTAGATTATTAGCCTATATTTTATCATGTTTTTAGCTATTGTTGCACGTATCAACATGACTATTTTAAAAATAACGCTTTTCTGAATAGCAAAAATGTATCACTTTATGTACAATCAAGTTATAATGAAAATTATGAAATTTAGTGTTAATTAAAGGAGTCTTTTAATGGAAACTTCTACTCGTACATTAAATAAATCGTTTCTAGAAAGAATAGATTGGCGATTAATTACGATTATTCTTATCTTATTTGGAACGAGTTGTTTAATAATCAATTCTGCAATGTCTGGCGGACAATATGAAACAAACTTTTTAATTAAACAAGTTTTATACTATGTGCTTGGTTTTATTTTATCCATTGCCTTAATGTTCATATCTCCAAAGACACTAAGAAAATATGTTTGGATTATATACATAATTGGAAACTTATCATTAGTTGGACTATTAATCCTGCCTGAATCTAGCTTTACACCTATTATTAATGGTGCTAAAAGTTGGTATAGACTAGGACCTATCAGTATCCAACCATCTGAGTTTATGAAAATCATTTTAATTATTGCGCTAGCTAACGTTATCTATCAACATAATAGATTTACTTACAACAAATCTTTATCAAGAGACTTTAATTTATTACTAAAAATTGGTTTAACTTCATTAATACCAATGTTATTAATACTTTTGCAAAATGATTTAGGAACAACACTCGTATTAATTGCGATTATTCTTGGTATCGTTGTTGTTTCTGGCGTGACATGGAGAATACTCGCACCAGCATTCATCGCTTTATTCGGTATTGGTTCAAGTATCATTTTATTAATGATTTTTAAACCAAGTGTGATTGAGAAAGTTTCAGGTATTAAGACGTATCAATTAGGACGTATTAACTCTTGGCTAGATCCATATGCATACAGTTCAGGTGACGGATACCATTTAACAGAATCATTAAAAGCCATTGGTTCTGGTCAAATATTTGGTAAAGGTTTAAATAACGGTGAAGTTTATATTCCTGAGAACCATACCGATTTTATTTTTTCAATTATTGGTGAAGAATTTGGATTTATTGGAACGATGGCTGTACTGATTATTTTCTTAGCGTTATTCATACACTTAATTAGAATGGCTACTACGACACGTAATCCTTTTAATGTTGTATTTATAATCGGATATTTATCATTCGTACTATTCCACGTTGTACAAAATATCGGTATGACTATTCAACTACTACCTATCACAGGTATCCCATTACCATTTATAAGTTATGGTGGATCAGCTTTATGGTCATTAATGGCAGGTGTCGGTATATTACTATCTATCTATTACCACGAAAAAGAGAAATTTACAGAATCCGACCAAAAAGCCGACATATAAAAAAACCGCATCCTCAATTTGAGGACGCGGTTTTTTAGTTTACCAATTTATTTCAACTTGTTAGTTGCGACATTCGGCAAACTACGCATTATTTCTATTCGTGACTTAGTTTCTGTTATGTTTACGCCTAATGATGATAAAAGTTTGACCACATTCTTTACCTTTGACTTAGGTTGATTCATGGGTACCACCTCTTATTCAATTTAATTACCTTAAGTTCATTCTACTCTAAATTAAGTAGTTTGACTATAGTTCATTCGGCCTATATTGTTATTTTTTTGTTTAATTTGTTATTTTTTTATAATAATTATATGAATGATATCTTAAACAACTTCATATCCAGCATCGAAAATAGCATTTTCAATATTATCGATACTTGCAGGATCTTCGTATACGACACGTACTTGATTATCATCCGGACTAGCGACAACTTCTTTAACACCGATTAATTGACCTACTGATTCCTCAACTACTTGTTTGCAATGTCCACAAGACATACCTTCAACATTAATGATTTGTTCTTTCATTTATAACACTCCTATATATTTAAATGATATTTTAATTGATGCCTTTTCATAATCATTATATGCATATGTTTTAGAAGGGTCAAATACAACCTTTTCAATTTTAATTTAAATGTATTATACTAGTTTAAGATAAAGAAACGGAGGCATTGGTATGAACTACTTCTCATATTTTTCATTTGATTTTTCCATCATAGTATCAGTGCTACTTATTACAGCATTTATTCTGAATGTTGTGTTTGGATTTATTATCATTTTCTTAGAACCAAGAGAAGCTGGTGCGATTTGGGCTTGGTTGTTAGTGCTTTTATTTGTTCCGATATTAGGATTTATACTTTACCTACTATTTGGGAGACAAATTCAAAGAAAGAGTATTTTCAACTTAGATGAACAAGATAAAATAGGTCTTGAACACGTCATAAATGAACAAATCAAAGCAATTGATGAAAATAATTTCGAAATTGATAAGCCTGAGATTTCTAATTATAAGCATCTGATTCATATGTTGCTTTACAATAACTCAGCTTTCTTAACAACTGATAACAAAGTTGAAATGTTTACAGACGGACATGATAAATTCGATGCACTTATTGAAGATATTAGAAAAGCTGAGTCATATATCCATATTCAATATTATATCTTTAAGAAGGATAACTTAGGTAAAAAGATTTTATTTGAACTTGAAAAGAAACTTCAAGAAGGTTTAGAAGTTAAAATGTTATATGACGACATGGGTTCACGTAAATTAAATTTATCTTCATTTAAGAAATTTAGAGCTCAAGGTGGAGAAGTTGCAAGTTTCTTCCCTTCTAAACTCCCTCTCATTAATTTTAGAATGAACAATCGTAACCATAGAAAGATTGTTGTGATTGATGGAAAAGTTGGTTACGTAGGTGGCTTTAATGTCGGAGATGAATATTTAGGTTTAGATAAAAAATTTGGTTATTGGCGAGATACGCACTTAAAATTAGAAGGCGACTCAGTCAATGCATTACAGCTTAGGTTTATGTTGGACTGGAACTCACAATCTACACGTGACAAGATGCGCTATGAATCTAAATACTTCCCTGATGTTGAGTCTGGCGGTAAAGTTGGTATTCAAATTGCATCAAGTGGTCCCGATGAAGAATGGGAACAAATCAAATATGGTTATTTAAAAATGATATCTGAAGCTAAAAAGCATATTTACATTCAAACACCATATTTTATTCCAGATTTATCATTTTTAGATGCGATTAAGATTGCTGCCCTATCAGGTGTAGATGTTAATGTGATGATTCCTAATAAACCTGATCACCCATTTGTTTATTGGGCAACATTTGCCAATGTCGGTGAATTAATTAAAGCTGGCGTTAAAGTTCATATATACGAAAAAGGCTTTATACACACGAAGATGGTAGCTATAGATGATGAAGTTGTAAGTATTGGTACAGCAAACATGGATAATAGAAGCTTCGTATTAAACTTCGAAGTTAATGCCTTTATTTACGACGAAGAAATCGCAAAGAATTCACGATTAGCTTATGAGAATGATATGACGCATTCATCATTATTAACAGTAGAAAGATATGAAAATAGAAGCACGTGGATTAAATTAAAAGAAGGTATAGCACGCTTACTATCACCTTTATTATAAATTCTAAACAGGTAGAAGAGATGATTGTTCAAACTTTTCTACCTGTTTTTTTAAGGAGAAAGATATGAATAAAGAACAGATTATTAAAGAAGCAGAATCATATGTTAGAACATTACATCAAAACGATACAACTGGTCATGACTTTGAGCATATTTTAAGAGTAAGACATCATGCTCTAGATATTGCACAGTTTGAGGACGTGGATTTATTCGTAGTTGAATTAGCAAGTTTACTACACGATGCTGTTGATAAGAAATTATTTAAAGATGCCGATACAGCGTGGCAACAACTTTATCAATGGATGAATGACATGGAGTTAAGTGAAGCGATTCAAACAGAGATTATCCATATTCTAAAGTATGTTAGTTATAACGGTGGTAAAAATGAAGGGAAACTTACAAGCTTAGCAGGAAAGATCGTCCAAGACGCAGACCGTATAGATGCGATTGGTGCGATAGGAATAGCTAGAACATTTCAATATGCTGGTCATTTTAAAGAACCTATGCATATTTCTTCTCAACAACCGCGTAATTTAAATGATCTACAAGAAGGTCAATATCATGATGAACCGAATACGGCAATCAATCATTTTTACGAAAAATTATTATTATTAAAAGATTTAATGAATACTAAACGAGGCAAACAAATCGCTGAAGAACGTCATCTATTTATGGAAAACTTTTTAGAACAATTTTATCAAGAATGGGATGTAAATAAAAAACAAACTAATCACAATTGCACTAACCCCAGGATGTGGGAGTAAAATAAAAACACTTTCGTTGAATTCATATTAAAATGAATTTATACGGAGGTGTTTTTTCTATGAAAAGAG